>NZ_JAUBTG010000091.1:0-13857 GCF_036702395.1 Microcoleus sp. D3_18_C2
TTAAAGCTTAGTCTGGTCAGAATGGCCTGTTAGATTTCTCTTTCAAGCCTCACGCCTTTAGGCTGAGGTTTCTGACAGGATTGATATCCGAAGTCAACAACAATCGTGCACTCAAAAAAACCAGGTTTCTACGCAAAATATTCGTTGTGAGCGATCGAGGTTAACGTAGAAACGGAGTTTTTGACCCCGCCTGCATCCATGAAGGACAGCAGTTAAAGCACCGGAAAGCCTCACCCTAAAGCAGGAAGTAAAAAACCTGTAAAGCCTCAAGCTAAAGTACCAACTAAACCTTAAGTCAAAATAGCCTGCAAAAACTCTCTTCAAATCTAAAATTTGAACCTAGGGAGGAATTTTATTGCTCCATCGGTTCAATGGAACTAACCGAATCGATTTCCCTCGACTTTTTCCTCGAACTTTCCAAAACATCAACAGTATTCTTAATAAAACCAGCCATCGGCACAGCAACTAACAAACCTGCTATTCCCGCCACCTTAACCCCCACCAGCAGCGCCACTAAAATCCACACAGGATTGAGACCGATAAAACCGCCTAATAACCGAGGAGCAACGCCACTTTCAATTATTTGCTGAATTACTGTAGCGACAGCTAAAACTGTGACTCCGAGCCAAAAGTTGTTTAATGTGATTAGCAAACTGACAATGCAAATACTGAAAGGTGCCCCGAAGGGAATCATAGTCATTACACCCACACCCAAACCGAACAGAAGTCCGAAGGGAACTCGCATAATTAAAAAAGCAACAGTGATAGACAGTCCCATCAAACCCGCCAAAGTTGCTTGCCCGACGAAGTAGTTGTGGAAGCTTCGCGCCAGCAACTCTCGCAATTGAAGGCTCAGCTTGGAGGGAAACCATTTAAATAATCCTTCCCATACGCGATCGCCGTGCAAGAGCAAGTAGAATGTCACGACTATGGTGAGGAGGAAATTCAACAGACTGTCTGCAGCACCCAAACCAAATCTGAGAATTTCGCCAGTGAGAGACTGCAATTGAAATGAAAGTCGATCGCTCAATTGGGTAGTCAAACCGCTAACATCAATGCGGAGATTGCGATTTTCCGCCCAATTGTGGAATGCTTCAATTTGTTCTGTGCCAGAAACTATCCAAGTCGGCAGTCGGGTGGCGAGCTCAGTGATTTGGTTTAGCAGAATGGGAGCCAGAGTGATAGCTAAAACCACCAATACCAGTAAAGTCAAAAACAATACCGATAAAACTGCTCGATCGCGCTTTAAGCCGTATCTGTGCAGAAAGCGCACGGGATAATCTAGCAAAAAAGACAGCACTGTAGCCACTACCAAAACTGTAATCAGGGCGCGAAAATATTCAAAGACTAGGAGGGCTAACCAGCAGTTGAGTACCGCTAGGGGAAATACCAGTCCGTAAGTCCACCACTGCTGCAGTTGAGTGAAACGTCTCATCTAAGTTAAGCGAGTTAAAATTTGAGATGCAAGATGTGAGATTGGCGCTGCTATTCGCCCTTCTTTCTTAACCACTTTATAGTGTATTTATTTATACCCGACTGCTGAAAATTTCCAGTTGCTCGACCCGCAGCGGAAATTGGGTTGCTGGCAGGCAGAGCCTGCCACAACTATGTTATATCGTTTCCGCTAGTATGGATATATTACCTGCGAAAATAATTTATTTTCAGTTGACCGGGCAGCGGTTTGCAAATCGCAATTCAACCTTTTTCCCCGTGCCTTTCGAGAGCTAATTGAATTAAACGGTCTACTAATTCAGGGAAAGAAATGCCGTCCGCTGCCCACATTTGCGGATACATACTGGTAGCTGTAAAGCCGGGAAAAGTGTTGATTTCGTTAATCAAAACTTCTCCGGTTGATTCAATGTAGAAAAAGTCTACTCGCGCTAAACCTGCAGCGTCTACAGCCAAAAATGCTTGCACTGCCATTTCTTGGATTTGCGAGACGATCGCACCGCTGACTTTTGCCGGGATTGAGCAGTCGGCTTGTCCCTGGGTATATTTAGTTTCGTAATCGTAGAAATCGCTTTGAAAAGTAATTTCTCCCACCGTTGAAGCTTGGGGATTATCGTTACCCAAAACTGCACATTCTAATTCTCTAGCAACCACACCCGCTTCGACAATTATCCGCCTATCGTAGCTGGCGGCGCTGTCGAGGGCTGCTTCTAATTCAGCGCGCGATCGAGCTTTAGAAATTCCCACAGACGAACCCAAATTGGCTGGTTTAACAAAGCAAGGATAGCCCAACTCTGCTTCAATTTTATCGCACAATTTGGGGAAAACGCAAGGATTAGACCAGATTTCGGAACGGTTGACAGCGACGTATTTTACCTGCGGCAAACCAGCCTGAGCAAAAGCCATTTTCATCGCAATTTTATCCATTCCCAGCGCCGAACCTAAAACGCCGGAACCGACAAAAGGAACTTGCAATAATTTCAGCAATCCTTGCACCGTACCGTCTTCACCGTTTGGCCCGTGCAAAACAGGGAACCAAACATCTACAGCATTAAAATTAGGAAACTGTCCAGAGGCGGGAGAATCATCTTCTGCTGTTTGTTCCTCTATTTCCAGAGGTTTTCCGGTGGCTAAGACTTCTTGAGGTAATGTTCCCGACAGCCAGCGGCCGTTTTTTTGGATATAAAAGGGCAGAACTTCGTATTTAGAGGCATTTTCCTCAGCAGCGAGGGCACGGGCGATCGCGCGCGCCGAACTAATTGAGACATCGTGTTCGCCCGATCGCCCCCCGAACAATAGCCCGATCCGCATCATTGTCATTTTTCACTACTCCTAGGACTTTTCGACAAATATACACGCAGTTAGCGCAGCCAACGCAGAAACGAACCGCCTTAAAACTACTTATCTCCTCCCTCCCACTCTTCCTCTGTGTCCTCTGCGCTCTCTGCGGTAAAAAAAATTACATCTTCTTAGAAAAGTTCACCAGTAAGCCGTCCCCTATCTCATTCCGGTGCTATTTAAAGCATTTCCCCCGTCAAACTAAAAGCGCGAATATCTGTAATTTTAACCCGCACAATTTTACCCGCCAATTCAGCAATATCGCCCTTAAAAAATGTGAGACGATTGCCGCGAGTGCGCCCCATCACCTGAGTTGGATCTTTGAGATTCTGGACTTCCACCAAAACCTCTTCAGTGCGTCCGAAATAGCGCTGCGATCGTTCCATAGCCGTTGTTGTCACCACATGATTGATTCGTTGCAGGCGATCGGCTTTCACATCCTCACTCAACTGATTTTCCCACAAAGCCGCCGGCGTCCCAAGGCGAGGGGAATAAGCCGCAGTATTCACCAAATCGAAACCAACATCTTCGATTAACTTCAAAGTCTTCTCAAACTGCGCTTCCGTCTCCCCAGGAAAACCGACAATCGCATCAGCCGTAATCGAAGCATCCGGCATATAACGGCGAATTGTATCAATGATCCGGCGGTATTTTTCCTGAGTATAACCCCGCGACATCGCCTTCAAAATATCATTATCTCCCGACTGAAAAGGAATGTGAAAATGTTCGCAAACCTGCGGTAATTCAGCACAAGCCTTAATCAATCTTTCCGTAAAATAGCGCGGGTGGCTAGTAGCAAATCTGAGGCGATCGACACCAGGCACATCCTGCACAAAATAAAGCAAATCCGTCAAAGTATGCTGGTTGCTGCCGTCCGGTTTTGTCCCCGGCAAATCGCGCCCGTAAGCATCAATATTCTGCCCCAACAAAGTTACTTCCTTGTAACCTTGACGGCCCAAATCCTCCATTTCCGCGCGAATTGCCTCCGGCATTCGCGACTGTTCAACCCCGCGAACATTCGGGACAACACAATAAGTGCAGCGTTCATTGCAGCCATAAATTACATTCACCCAAGCAGTCACCTTGCTATCGCGGCGCGGCTTAGTAATATCCTCCATAATCTCAACAGCTTCAGTCGCCACCACTTGATTGCCCTCAAAAACTTGTTCCAGCAAATCTTCAAGTCGGTTAGCGTGTTGTGGCCCCATTACTAAGTCTAATTCCGGCACTCTCCGCAGCAGCGCTTCACCTTCCTGCTGCGCCACGCATCCAGCTACAATTAAAGTTAAACCCGGTTCTTGGCGCTTGCGATGAGCTTGCCTTCCGAGGTTAGAATAAACTCTTTGTTCGGCATTGTCGCGAATCGTGCAAGTATTGTAGAGAATCAAGCTAGCTTCGTTCGGGTCTTCCGAGAACTCAAAGCCCATATTTTCCAGAATGCCGGCCATCCGTTCCGAGTCGGCTTTATTCATCTGGCATCCGAAAGTAGTGATGTGATAGCGGCGGGGTTTAACGGTCATGGACAGTAAAGATAATTTTTCAGTGCAGGCTGGTTTTGCCGTTGTGGTAAAGTTTTCAACAGCAGAGATATTCTCAACCCGTTTTTACATTATACGATCGTTCTTGCTTAAGAAACTGCTGCATTTTTGAGTACGGGGAGATACATTGGTTGTTTTCCTAACACTTGGGTAACAATTTACATTTTATAGCAGGGAACAAAAAATGGTTAATTATACTGAATGGTTCACGGAAGGCACCAATCGTAAAATTCAGATTAATAGTACAGCAATATACAGGCATTTATCTCTCGAAGTAGTCGAGAGGTTAGATAGTAATTTATCGGTTAAGGAAATTATTGGCTGGATTAGAACTCAGACACGAGAAGCCTTTAACAGTATCTATGGAAAAAATCCTGAAGGGGGTGCTCTTAACAACGCTACGGGAAGATGGAATGAATTTATAGCAACTAGCTTGTTATCAGAAATTGTATTGGAAATAAATCAAGATAATGATGCTTGTAGCGCGGTATTTTCTTTGCCAAACTCACAGTCACAAAAAGAAGGAGCCGAGGAAGCTTCTTCAAAATTTATAAGTTTATTCAAAAGTAGTGAGTTTGCATCTGGACAACCTCTAGCTAAACTTGCTCCTTTTAAAGACTATATTTTTATGCCAAGTCCTGATTATATTATCGTTGTACTTGGTAAGAGTGAGGTTGCAACATCTATTAACCATTTGTTAAAACAACAAGTAAAAAAACCAGATAGTTTGGCATTGTACAACTTTTTAAAAGGAAAATTACAATTAGAACAAGTAAAAGCGGCAGCATCTCTTAAAACTTCAAACCGTTCGGATCGCCGATATCAACCTTTATTCGAGGCGGCGATGATTAAAGCAATGGGGTATGTATTGCATCAAAATTGGCAATATTATATGGTTGCCAGTGAGTTAACCCCTGCGGATACGACTATATTTACAACAGCAGTTGCTCCTCATAGTATAGCAATCGAACAAAACTTCAAACTTGTAGATGGTACATACCTGTACACCAGAAAAACAGATTTAATACCTTTAGTTAAATCTGCTATTAGACAATAGCTAAGTGTAAGTTTTCTCAAGAAACTTCAAAGGTAACTCTAACTGTTTATTGATGGGTGGCGACAGCTCCGAATGCCATTCTGTTGTTTCTAAAAATTTAATAATTGTTTGAGCAATACCTTTCGATGCTAAGTAAGGAACCCCATTTCCCACCGTTTTAAACATATTGCTTAATGTCATATTTTCTGGCAGCGCAAATTCTTTTGGCAGTGACTGAACGGCCAGTGTTTCTGCAACAGAAAGCCTGCGAACTTTGTAAGGGTGCAAGTGAACTTCGTTATTGCCGTAACAAGCAGTCGGGGAATAACGCCACCTGTGCAAACGCTTGTAAGATTTTTTAGAATCATCTCCCTCATCAACAGCAGCAAACCTTTTAATCCCAGCTCTGGGTTGAAAATAATGTTCCGCATTAGGATGGTTTGCAACATCATTTTTTTGGAACCAAAACTGTACTGTTAACTCTTTGGGAATGCCATCAGGACAAGGCAATAAACCATCGCAGGCAAACGCATCAGTATCGGGCCAAGGATTAGAAAAAACTTCTGACTTGGGATATAAAATTTCACTTGACCAAGGAAATATATCTTCAGGTAACATTTCGCTGTTCTCATCTAAAGAAATGCCCATATCTTTGACAAGATTTTTTCGGAAACCGATTAAGATAATCCTGTCTCTATCTTGTGGCACACCGTATTCGATCGCATTAATTAAACGTTCCACAAATACGTACCCCGACTCAGACAACTTATTTTTGAGTGCGTCATAAAAAATTTTATGTTGTTTCGTTCTCCACAAACCTTTGACGTTTTCAAACAAAAAGAAATCCGGCTGCTGTTGGCAAATCAATTCAATGTAGGAAGCTGAAAGTTTACCTTTATCTCCTTCCCCACCTCGGTTTTTGCCACCAATAGAAAAGTCAGGACAAGGCGGTCCCGCAATAAATCCAATAATATCGTGTTTCTTGCGAGCATCTTGCATCAATTCCCGCAAATGAAGTGCTGGTTTTCCCTCTACAAGTCGAGTCACATCTGCTTCCTCTCCTTCGCAGTGTCCGTATTCTGGCTGTGGTAAATTTAGACACTGGCGAGAGTGGCGGTATGCTTGGAGGAATGGCGAGAAAATTTCATTTACATAAACTATATTAAAGCCGAGCGATTCAAAACCCAAATCAAGGAAGCCTGAACCTGAAAAAAATGAGAATATAGCGGTTTTGTGTTGAATTAGGTGCACGGGAAGTAATTGGTAATTGGTAATCGGTAGAATGGCCGGGGTGGGTTTTGAGCGAAAACTACTCTGTGAGTTTCGGATATTTTTGGCTAAACCTGCTCATATATTATAGAATGACCGGGCGTGTTTGAGGCGATTATTGTTGGTAAAAACTGCCCCTACAGATATTATTACAACCATTGGCCGCCTCGGAAACGCCAGTGGGGAAACAAAATCCGCATCAGTGTTTGCGATGCCAGATAAATAGCTAGCCACACTAAACTATAATGCAAAGCAAAAGCTCCTAAGTCAAAATCTTGTGCAGGTATCCCCGGTAAACCGATAACTTTGATTAAAAATAACACAAAAAGTGCTTCCCAAATTCCAGCGAGTAATTGAAATGCACCGGGCCAATCTCGATCCCAGCGGAACTTTTGGATGTAGATATATAAAGCATCCCAGCCGAGACCAAAAATCGCTACATACCCTAAAATCCAGAAAAATATTGAGCCTGATTGGGAGATAATTAAACCCAGAAAAAAGGGCAGCGTTACTAAAACGCCTACGGTTACAAATAACAGTAAGCGAGTTTGCCAACGACCGAATAAGGTGGGAGTCATGCGATTTTAGATTTTAGATTTTAGATTTTAGATTACATGGTCAAATTGTTCGATTTTGAATTGATATTTTAGATTTTAGACTGAAAGCAAAGCTTGTTTAAGTCTATTAAATCCCCTACATTTCTTGTTGCCGAATTTCCTCTTCTCAGTTAGCCGGGAGATTTATTTAAAATCCACTTCAACCACTGCACAAACGATCGCCAAACGCTCAATTTCCGCACACCAGCAACTCGGTCGGCTGCCAGACTTTCAACCGATCGCAAGGCGGCGTATTGCAAGCCCAAAAAACTGTCTACGGGCGCGTAAGGCCCCCCCAAAGTAATCGCACCGGCTGCGTATACCCGGCCTTCTGTGTTGCTAGCAGAAGAATTCCGCAATTCGGGCACTTCAAAATCGTTGTTAACACTCAGTCGGCCCAAACCGTTGAGGGGAAGATTGTATTGAACTACCAAATCGTTTAACAGGGGACTGGTTTTTACCTTAGCGTCCAAACCCGTAGCATCAATAATAAAATCAGCTTCTAACTTAATTTGCCCCTTGAGTTCCTTCTCCTGAATGTACGTCACCGTGCGGTTTTGACTGTCGCGCTCGACTCGCTCGACTTCACCGAAGGTAATTTGATACCATCCTTGACTTAAACCTTCTTTGACAATCCGCCGCCAGTCGCTGCGCTGGGCTGTGGTAGTGCCGCCCCAGTCTGTGAGCAACTGCGGGCGCAATTCAGGGGCGGCTTTTTCCAAAAGTACGCGGAGTTCCCCGCCCCAGCAAGCTTTCGGCCAGTTGAAAGGTTGAAATTCGTAGTGATTTTCGACTCTTCGCTGAGCGAGTTTAAATTTGTTACCTTGAGGTTTGGGCGATCGCATCAAATGCAATACTTGAATGTTGCCGTTCCGCTGTCGCGCTTCGTAAATTCGCTGCACCACCCGCGAAGCCACAATTCCCCGGCCTCTAATTAACACGCTGCCGCCGCTGGCCTCCAATTTTTCGTAAACGCCGTCGTGCTTTTCGTAAGCGTTGACAACCGACTCAAAATCCTGGGTTTGTTCGCGGTAAGCTTGCAAGTCCGGCAAAAATTGAATGGCGGGATAGCCGGTGGCTAAGTGTACGTATTTGGCGATTAAAAAAGCGTGGTCGCGGTGATCCGCATTCGATCGAGAATAAGCGATCGCGTACCTGCCGTCATCTGTTTTGCGAATTCCCCGCACTCTACCGTAGCGAAACATCTGATTCCACCCAATTCGATCGACTTCCCTGTCAATAGAATCAAACACATTCCCCGCGCGAGGCGTATAAGTTTCGGCAAAAGTCGGTTCAGCAAACACCTGCCACATCAACATCAACGACATCCCCAAACGCCCTTTGAGCAATTCCTGCCAAGCTTCCCGCAAAGCATAGGGAGGCCAGCCCCAAATGTTGTCTGGACAAGAGTCAGAATTCGATCGTAGGCGTTCCCGCAGCGGAATTTGAGAATTCAGGCAGAGACGCAGGTAGCGCGCGTAGGGCTGGCTTTCCATGCCCAAAACCGCAATTCGATCGATTTTCACGCCGCAAATTCTCAGCAAATCCACCCAAATAAAGCTGCCCAAACCGCCACCAACTGCCGCCCAATCAACTTCTGTCACAGGGAGTCCCATAGATTGGAGCGATCGCATTGACACTTGAGAAGCGTGCAAAAATGCGATCGGCGGAAATTCTCCCCTACTACCTGTTTGAGAAACCTGCGACATTATTTGCGGCCCCAATGCCGGGTCTGGCCCATTGGTCTGCGGGTTAAAGAAAATGTGAGAATTGACCGACGGCGTTTCAGGGGAATTAACAGCAAAAGAAATGCCGATCGCGTAGGGCCCAACTTGCAGCATATCGCCGTTTGCCAGCACGCACCGGGTTTGGCGAATGCCGTTAACAAAAGTACCGTTGCGGCTACCCGTGTCAGTCAGTAAAATACTGTTACCTTCGGTGCCAATCACTGCATGAAAGCGAGAAACTTGACTGCTGCTGAGGGCAATTCGAGAAACTCGTTTCCCGTTGATTGTGGCGGGCATAGCTTCAAAAATTCGTCCCAAAGCGATGGGTAAGTCGAGTATGGGGGATCGACAATCCCCCGTAGCTGTATCTGTCCAAGTCAGTCGCAGGCGCAAGGGTTGAGAATTCATGATTATTTTTTAAACATCAGCCGTCGGCTTTGAGCTTTCTGCAAAAAAAGATTTTTGAAGTTGAGAGTGTTTAGCGGATAGCCTGAGTTTCCGTTTTTCTTAAATCTTGCACCATTGTCAAGAACGGGCTCTCCGGCCCATTCCACAATAGATGAATTTTCTTGTGGAACAGGCCGAAAAGCCTGTTCCTAAACAAGTAATTGAGAATGGTGCAACATCTGAGTTTTTCAAACTTTCACGGAGACAGCATCACACTCGCCGCCGCCGCCAAAGAAGTACCGCACCACGGACACCCCGCATTCAACTGTGCGTAAGGCGAAATTCGGCTGCACTTGGGACACTGCAAACCATATTTTGAAGGCCCCGTCGGCTGAAAGTTACCAGGTGCGGGAGGCCCAGACAGCAAAACTGTCTGCGGCGCGGCTACCTGCACCTCCGTGACATTCACCACCTCAATTTGCACTTGGCCTAAATGGATGTGGCTTCCCGATTTCAATTTTGCTTCGCCTCGGGCGAGAATTTTTCCATCTACCAGCGGCGGATTGCTTTCGCGCAAATTCCGCACTGCATACTCCTGCAATTCCTGATTAAAAAATATTTCAACGTGCAGCCCCGATACGCTGGGATGCGAAAATACTATATCGCACTTCGCCGGATCGCGCCCGATCCTCACGGTTCCCGGATTTTTGCTCGGCTGTCCGTTTTCAATTGTCTGAGTTTGGCGCACCCCAGCTTCTGTCCATGCTAAAGTGAGCTGGTTTGTCATGATTTTATAGTTAACTCAAAAATATAAAAAAATATTAACTGATTTATTTTGAGGAGGGACTTCCTCACCAAAAAACTTAATTATAATTATTGACCAAGAATTTCTTCATGTGGTACCCGCCACGTGATTTATCTCGCGCAAGTCAATCCAAAATCTAAAATCTAAAATCCTTGCGTCCCCCGAATTAATCTCGCGCAAGTCAATCCAAAATCTAAAATCTAAAATCTAAAATCGAATGACGCCGACTAGATCGCACTTCTAAAAATATTATTATGTGCAGCTATACAAAAAAGCCCTGACTTCGGGGCTTTTAGTGCTCGTATTGGCTTTTTTTGAGAGACTGAATCGCGCTTGTCAGCTTTTCTTTCCCGCAAAATTATTGACCGCAGTGCAGCTTGGTAAAAAAATTGCTGTTCAAGATTTGCCAGGGATTGCTAAAAAGTAATTCCTGGGGGGTTTTCACATTTGCGAGGCTGTGGTGCGCTAGTCACGAATTTTGGAGGTTGGACGATCGAACTACCTTGGTAACTTCGATCGCCCCCCCTCCTCAAACGTTTACTGTCCTAGTGCTATGTCTCACGCTGCAACTGTGCAATCTTTCATTACAGGGCAAGCCTTAAGAGACTTAAGCTTCGCTTTTGCGGCTTTTGCGACCGCCTTCGCGACCAATTTGAGCCATGTGTTCGCGATTTCTGCTGACAGCTTCGCCGCCTTTTTGGCCAGCTTGTCTGGCTTCTTCAGGGGTGAATTCGTGTGCAGTTCCTTTCTCGTGTGCAGCTTTTCCGCCTTTGCTAGCAATTGCGCGCTGTTTTTCTGCATCCATAGAAGCGAATCCGCGTTTGCTTTTCTCAGCCATGACTGTCTCCTTGTTTTTTTCTGATTTTTTAGCTCGATCGCGCCTTCGCCTCCCACTGTCATGGTTACTCCCAGCCAGTGGTGAGATATCCGACGGTAAATTATGAAACCTCATCAGACGAATCTAAGCTTTTGGTTTAACTCGCAGAATGAATATTTCATAACTTACAAATGTGAACTAAAAATAGTTCACGCCCGGGCACTATAGTTAGAGCCGCCAATTTTTTAAGCTGGTTACTGTCTTTCAATCATTCTATAAACCCCCCAACTTTTATACCTCTTTCTCAGGTATAGTCATTCTTTAGTTCGCTGGAAGGATGGAACCGAAAGCTGATTGGCAGTAGACTCAGAGGATTTTTCGACTTAACCGCGCCTCCTCAAAAACTAAAAGTCCCAAGACGGATGCTTTTTTGGTCTTTTTACTTTTTTTTTTGAGCCATTCCGCGCTTGCCACCGATCCCTATGTTAGTTGGTCTGCCGATCGAGTGGTTTCTGGCAAGCGATATTTTGGGGCGCAGCGCAGGACGTACTCGATCGCACTTATCAAGTTTACCTTATGACCTATCGAAACATACATCGGCTTTACCCCTGTTTGCGTTCTTAGCGCTGCGCCTACCGTTGATCCCTCTAGCAGCAAGGGTTGCCAACTGCCCCGGTCGAGTCCGACTTCGGAATGTTCTCCCATAAATCGATTTTTGGCAACTCCGATCGTGGGAATCCCTGTCAAAACCCCCAAATGGCACGCCAGACCGAATCGGCGGGGATGGGCTAGTCCTTGACCGTCGCACAATATCAAGTCTGGCCTCAAACTGATATTTTCCAACGCATCAAGGACTGCCGGCACTTCTCGAAAAGACAGGAAACCCGGAAGGTAAGGAAAAGTTGTAGGACTGCGAACCACAGCTTGCTGCTGCAATTGCAAGTCGGGAAAGCTCAGAACTGTTACAGCGGCCCGCGATACATCGTTTGCACTGTCGTAGCCGACATCTACACCGGCGACGTACCGAACTGTGTCCAGTTGATTTTGGGTAATTACCTCTGACCGAAGCTGTTCTTGAATGGCGATCGCCTCTTCAATTGTCTGCGGCCAAGGGTGTCGCTGCAACATTTTGATTTTTCTTCAACCGTTCTCATCTAAGCTTAACTTATTTTCGGGCATTTTTAAACTCGGATTTTTATCGTTTGTAGCTATAAATTCCCAACTTGCCCAAGCAGTCTTTTTTCTACTCAGGAGGGTTTAGCAAGTCGGGCCGATGCCAATTCTACAAATAGAGTCTGTACGTCGCAGATGGAAATTCTATCTTTCCTGGCTTGCAGCAACCCGCAAAGGTTTTTGTGGCACGCACCTGCCATTTACCATTAAAATTTACCCAAAAATTAGCTGTTCAATTCTGATTTTTTAGCTTTCTAGAAAGCTTTGTCTTTCCGATCGCCCTTTTATCGCTTCTCAAAGAGCGATCGAGCTATCTATTTACTTCTGCTATATCTAAAAAAATCCTCTTTGTCAAGACGATTGAAACATTTATTCATCAACAATTTCAGCTAGGTACAAATGCCATTGTTCATACCAGAGCCTCAATGTAACGGCAATCTCATATCTTTTTGATTTAAAAAGCTTTCCGACGCTCAAAATCCTATGACTTTTATGAAAAAAATAAAGAAATTTATGAGTTGTTGCACCATTAACCGGAAGTTATAATCTTAGATAAGAGCGAATAGACAACTAACATCCAGTAAAACAACTTAGCTGAATTAACATATGAAAACCATGCAAAGTGTTCAGTACAACCTAGCTCTCTACATCGTCGGTGGCATCGTCTTCATCATCGCCGCCTTAATTTTAAGACCTTTTGCCCTCGTCGGCCCAGGGGAACGGGGCGTTATGATGCGCTTCGGGAAAGTTCAAGACGCGATTTTAGATGAAGGCATCCACCCGATTTTACCGATCTTCACCTCTGTAAAAACTCTCAGCGTGCGGGTACAAAAAACCGATTTGAAAGCAGATGCAGCATCCAAAGATTTGCAAAGCATTACTACAGATTTGGCAGTCAACTGGAATGTTGACCCCGCCAAAGTTAATCAAGTTTTTCAACAAATAGGAGACGAAGAACAAATTGTTACCAGCATTCTGAGTCCGGCAATTTCGGAAGTTCTCAAAGCAGCAACTTCTAAAAAAACCGCAGAAGAAATTATTACTAAGCGCACAGAACTCAAAACAGAAATCGACAACAGCCTCAAAAAGCGTTTGGAACCTTACGGCGTCATCGTCAGAGATGTTTCTTTAATAAATTTTGGCTTTTCTCCCGAATTTAGCAAAGCCATCGAATCCAAACAAATAGCCGAACAAGAAGCTAAACAAGCAGAATTTACAGTTCAAAAAGCCACCCAAGATGCTCAAGCTGAAATTAACCGCGCTAAAGGTAAAGCCGAAGCTCAACGCTTGCAGCGGCAAACATTAACAGCCGAAATTTTGCAGCAGCAAGCTATTGAAAAATGGAACGGCCAGTTTCCGACAGTAATGGGAGGAGGCGGAACTTTGCCATTAATTAATATTGCGCCACCGACTTCTCAAGCCGCAACTCCTGCTAAATAAGCTGCTGCCGATCGTGATTGCCGGGGCGCGGGGAGAAGGGGAGAAGGGGGGAGGGGGAGAGAGTCTGAGGGGGGGAAGAATAGAGGGTTTTTCACTGCGGATGTGAAGATGTGCTTTTTTAAATGCCGAACAGCAAGCGTATAAAATACAACTAACAACTAACGTGAAATCCCGCTTAGGATCGCGAATTAAATAACTTACAATTTTAATTGTTATTGTGGGATGGGCGTCCCCCCCCTCCAAAACGGACGGGCGGGACGCCCATCCCACATTCAAGAGTGG
>NZ_JAUBTG010000092.1:0-11854 GCF_036702395.1 Microcoleus sp. D3_18_C2
GGTTTTTAGCTGGCATTTTTGTATATATTGATTAAACTCATTTTTTATGATACCCTATTTAAAGGCACAACAGCTTATCACACCGATGTATTGTATCCCACAATGGTTTTAAGCAATAGCGAGATAAATGCGTCCGAAGTAATAAGAGTAAGATGCGAATACTTCTCTTGTTTGCACCGTACCATCTAATGCGGCAGAAATCTTGGAATTGATTTTCGGTCCCAATAAAACCCTGCTATTGCTGTCGATCGTACACTCAACTTTTCTCGTAAGCAGGTGGCCGATACTCGAATAATTCTTGCTCTGCCGCCGCAAATTTAGACCCATCCCTCCCAGAAGCAGGCCGAGCAAAGGACGCTTTGTTGCGAATCCCCTGGATATCTTCAGAAGAACGCTCAGACGATAGCACAAACTGAGTTCTCTGATAACGCAGATCGGCCAATTCAATTTTACCAGGTCGCCCTTCACAATAAGCTCGCTGGGCACAGCGTTTAACTGCGATCGCAATTTCAGCACTCGTTGCTCCGGCATAATCAGATAGTAGCAAATACCACTGTCTGTCGCTCCAAAGATTCTCTTTTCCTTCCCCAAACTGCTCTGGGAAATACTTAGCCAAATGCAAATTGAAAATCTCATAGCGAGCGCCGCTGTGCGGCAAATCCACAAACCAGATTCCGCCGTCGTCAAATCTGCGGATAAGTTCAGCCGGCAGCATTTCTAAGCGGTTAACAGTAGCTAACATTAACACGGGGCTTTCATGCTCCTGCATCCATGTGAGCAATTTCTGCGACAGCCGCCTAGCTACACCGCCATCAGCATTTGATGCCCAGCCAGAAAAACCCTTGTCAAAATCGTCAAAGAACAACACGCAGCCGCCCAAATTATCGGCTGTATCCAGCATTTTGTTGAGAGCGCGATCGGGATTAGAAGAACCTAGAATATTGCCCCAACTTGCTGCTAAAAGCGCATAACCTAATTTCTTAGCAGCTAGCTTTGCACTCAAACTTTTGCCCGTCCCCGGCGGCCCCCACAGCAGCATTCCTTTGGGGGGTCTGAGGTGATATTTCTTGGCATCAGCTTCTGACAGCTTTACGACTTCGCTCAAATAAGCGTCTAATAAATCTAAACCGCCAGCATGAGGCACGTCTGGAGAAGCAATGAACTCCAACCCCTGGTCTCGAAGTTGCGATATTTTATGCTCTAATACCAACTGTGCGATTTGGACAACTGAAGCGGTCACAGAGAGCGATCGATCTAACACTAATTCAATTTCAGCCTGTGGCAGCCCTAGACTAGAAACAGCCAGCCGTTTTTTAGCAGCTACCGCATCTGAACCAAAATCAAGGGAACAATTGCGATCGCAAAAATTATCTACAAGAACTTCGACTTCAAAACGATCGGGTAACGGACATTTGAGTAGAGGAATTAATGGACTTAGCTTTGATGGCAGTTGGATGTACTCACCCAGCAGTACCCAATATTGGTGGGCCCAACGCCCTTTCAGTTCAAAGAATGCGTTAGCCAATTGAGAATAACGGCGGATAAGAGGCTGTTCGCTACTCTCTGATTCCAAAATATCCTCTAACAAAAAGATACCGGGGCAGTCATTTTCCAGCAGAAATTGCAGGACATCGCTTTCGACAGATAGCTCAGTTTTGCAGAGGACGCATTCACTATTATACATCTCTGAAAAAGCATCTGAAACGCTTGTCATGTTTGAGTGAAAACCTAAATTTGGGAGATGTTTATCGAAACACTGCACCTGTTGAAGAGTTGACTGCACCTGTTGAAGAGTTGACTGCACCTGTTGAAGAGTTGCATAGCCCGGATTCCAATAATAAACAGGTAAACAACACTCATTAGCGTACTGATGAAATGATGACAAGATTGTTTGGCGATCGGCACTGTAATATTCGAGGGCAATAATGGGAGTTTGAATAACTCTTAAGTTAGACCAGTTATTGGAAATCTTCATGCGTTATACACCACTACTTACAGGAGATTTAACATAAAATTTAACTAATGTAATTAAAATTTAACTTCCTGCTAATGAGCGAAATTCTCCCCCTCAACTGGAGGGGGTAATTGTGCCTAACGGCACTCATAAATTGATGTTATGTAAGTTAAATTGTCAATCATGGCCACAACTAAAAAACAAACAGCAGCCACTCCAAATCGCTCTCAGTCACCAGTGCCTGCTAAATCTAAACCGCCCGAAAAACAGAACAGTCAAACAGTCGGCAGTAACAATGGAGCTAAATCAAAACCTCAACTTAACCTCAGCTCCGAGCAACTTGCTGTCGAGCTAGTCAAACAGATTCGCAATACAATTCATAAGAAGTACGGTGTGACAATTCAGCGTCGCGATAGCCGTATTTCGACAAAGGTTGGCCACGCAATTCGCGAAAAACTGGGATTGGATATTCAAGCTCAGTTGAATAAGCGCAACGGTAATGGCAATGGTAAAAAGTTCGACTGGCAAGAGTGGAACAATACTGTGTTTCCCAAGCTAGTTGGCCGGCCCGAGGAACTCAAGTATGGTGTCGAAGTTGTTGCCTTAGCGATGAGCCAACTTTACGATACAATTGCTGACAACCCGCAAGCTGCCATTGCCGATTTAATGGAGTTCAATGCTCAAAGCTTAAAGCGTCGCAACGAGTTAGCTAAATCCTCAGAAGAAGATACTGAAGAACTCGATGAGGACGACGAACTCGATGATGAAGATGATGAAATTGATGACATACTCGATGAAATTGATGAGGATGACGAAGACGAAGAAGGCGATGAGGATGAGGATGAGGATGATGACGATGAGGAGGATGATTTTAGTTTAGACGAAGACGAAGAATTTGAGGAAGACGACGAATAATTGCTAAAGTTTGACTAGAAAGCTCTGCTGAAAAAGCAGAGCATTTTTTTGCCTCTATCGAGGCCTTTTCCACGAATCGCGATTCTGGGTAATGATTGTCGCCACCGTCCGAATCAGGACGCTCTGGGAAGCATACCCAACAAATTCACAATCAAGGAAATTTTGACCTTGGTTGTGAATTTAATTTTACCCACTCACCCACCCACTAAATTTTTTGAATTAATTGTAATTAGCAGACTGCCGTCGCTTTAGTTGTGAAAAAAAACACGCTTGAGGGTTAATCATGGCTAATCGCAAATCCGCTCCAACTCCGATGCAAAAGCAATTTGCAGAAACTCTTGAAGAACAGCGCTTCGAGATGTTTTTGCACGTTGCCCGCGAGTTAACGGGACGTGCCAAACAACGACAGTTACAGAAAGGTAAAGCTCTTGACTGGGAAGCGTTCAATACTTGGTTTAACAAGCAATATGAAGGCTACTCGGCTGACGAGATGCTTGAAGAAATCTTGAGCAACGTTTACTGGCTTTCATCTGAGCAAGCAGTGATTGACTTGCACTTCCGTTATATCGAATCGGCAGTCAAAGCTTCTCATAAGAAAAAGGCAACTGACGATAATGAAGAGATTGATGATTTTGTCAAGTAATCAATGACGACCCCCGATAAAGGGGATAAAATCCTGCTTGGAGCAGGATTTTATTTGCCCGCCCACCCACCGCATCAGTTCGATTTGCGACATTTATGATCGCATTCTCACAAGGATTTAGTTAATAGCACTTATGGACTAATAACTTGATTATGTCATTCTGAACCCTTGACGGAGTTTACCATCGAGCGTAGGAAAGCTTCCGCAAGTAATGCGAATAATCTCAAACCTTTGCAACACAGTTACAAACCGTAAGTTATGGTTAATTGGTTTTATCCGAGAATGTAGGTTGGTCAATAAGTCAGCGTAAAACCGTTTGGCAATAAATTAAATGACTGTTTTTGTTAAAAAGCTTTGATATTAAACGCGAGCGCGTTTGAGAGATGTTCCACTTGCAAATTATAATCATGTACGAACCTATTCAGCATTTTCTTACCCTCACAATTGAAACTGTGGTAATTTTTGGTTACGGTGGCTTAATTGTTCACTATCTCGCTACGCTGTTAGCATCGAAGCGGATGAATCATTCTGAAAAACTCTCAGCAGAACTTGCCCCAGATTTTGTGCCTTTTCTCAATGAAATTGCTTCCTGTCCTGCTGTTGCAGAATCGGCAGCAACTCCAGAACCCACAGAAGAACAGCGCCTCACCTCTTCGCTACAACTTAAAGCCGAATTTGCTTCTAATATTCAACTCGATACCGACACATTTAATCTACCCTTCATTCAAGTCGATAGCCTGACTCTTCGACAATGCCGCACCGTTATTCGAGCGCTCAATTCCACTCTCCCACGAAGTGAGCATATTCGCATTAAACTCAACAAAAAAGATGTGCCAGCCGATTCGTTAAAATTTCAAATTAAGAAGCACTTTGAGCATCGACCGCAGCAAGTTGTCTCCCTAATTGAGCAAATTTTGAAAGTTAGTTAGCACCCTCGGGGAATCAACAAGCCAATTAGTCTTTTATTTCAAAACAACTTATGGTAACGATTTGATAGAAAGTTTTTTTGAATGCACCCTCCTTTTCCTGACCAAGCTATTAGTTACTTTCTTCAGCGCCAAGGGGAATCAGACCCTTGCCAATCTGTTCGCTCAACTCGTTGAGACTCAATCCCCGTTCAATTGTGATCGCACGAATTCTCTCCATCCTACCGACGTTACCTGGATATAAGCTACATAGCAGCATATCTGCCGGCAGCGAAGATTTGTTGCGCTGTTAATTGCAAGTCGGGAAAGATTGAGGAAATAAGCCGATCGTCATTTTGAAACAACTGTTTTTGATACTCGTCTTCTCGCAGCGTACAAATAGTAACTGTCGGCTGTTTGGGCTTGCCAATATATTCTCTGCCACCAATGCCCAAATAGTCAACAATCCAATACTCAGGCACTCCTAGTATGGCGTAATCTTCAACTTTGCGAGCGTAATCGTTCTGCCAGTTGGTACTAACAACTTCAGCAATCAGTTTAATAGAAGAACCTGATGTAATTACAGGTTCTTGTTGCCACAAAGGTTCATTAATTAGTCGAGTTTGGTCTAATACAAGCACATCGGGGCGAAAGGCTGTTGCTGTTCCTAATAGTTTGATGAGACAGCGAGGAGGGATAAGGTAGGGTAGATCCAGGCGGTCAATTTCTACATTTAGTTTTCGTCCCAAAAACCCGGATACTTGTTCGTGGGGCCCTGTTGGTTCCATTTCGGTTAATTCACCATCAATCAGTTCGTAGCAATCGCTGTCGCCGTAGTTTGTAATAAATTCATCAACAGTTATAAGTTTTGGAGGTGATTGAACCATTGTGTTTATTCCTCATCCGACGGCAATGTACGTCTTTATTCAAAGCCTCGCCATACCTGAAAGATTGGCTGTGGGTTGTTTGCGACTTTGTTCCTCGGCGTCAGTCAAAGTAATCTTGCGCCTGCCAATCTGTTCGATCAACTCGCTCAAACTCAATCCGCGCTCTCTAGCAATAGCGCGAAAACCTTCCCACCCTGCAGATGTTACCTGAATGTTCCTTTGCTTTTTTGGCTCCTCATATCGAGGTTCGCCTCCGCCTAACTTTAAATTAGCTAGAGAGTTGGGGTGGAGCTGCGTTCCTTTGCTTGGGGGCATTTTGCAACATTATCCTTTCGACTTTTTTCTTTATTATCCCACATTACGAGCCGTTTTCCGTGATACTATAGGTAATATGGAATCAACCTATACGAGTCAACTTCTTCAATCTGGTGTCTGGCTTTGGGGCTGGCAAGTCAGGGGTTGACTTATCTCAGGAGGCACTAGGAAATGCACCCAACTCAGGAGACACCGGGCAGCGAGCAGCGTCAACCTTTAGTAGTTTTGCGAGGCTCAACCCGAAAGCACCACCACACTGTTGCAGACTCCCTGCGGATTGACCCAGATTTCCAAACGCTCATCCCTCCTTTGAGTGCGAGCGAGTTTGCTACCTTAGAAGCCAGCATTCAAGAGAAAGGGTGTCGGGACCCTTTGGTGGTTTGGGCTGAGGAAAAAATTCTCATCGACGGTCACAACCGCTATGCTATTTGTACGGCGCACGGCATCCCCTACCAAACTGTAGAGATGTCTTTCGACAGCCCTAACACCGTCAAAGTTTGGATGCTCCTCAATCAACTGGGCCGTCGCAATCTCACGTCTGAGTCAGTCAGCTATTTGCGCGGCACTTGGTACGAACTCACCAAACAGTCCCGCGGCGGAGACAGAAAATCAAGTGGTCATTTTGACCACTTGAAAACAGAGACAAAGTTGGGGGCACAGTTCAAGGCATCCCCAAAAACAATTCGCAGAGACGCTCAGTTTGCTAAAGCAGTAGACACCCTGAGTTCTATTGGAGGAGAGGATATGAAGTGGAAAATACTGAATCGCTCTGCGGGGATGACCAAGAAGCAGGTCATCGCTTTGGCGATTGATGCTCGCAGCCGTCCGGCTAAGGTTGCCAAAACTTTACAGGGGCGCGACCAAAAAGTAAAGCCTGAAGGTGAACCTACCATCGCTCATCACCTGACGCTCAAAATTGGTTCGTTAGTAGAAGTGTACGCGCCAGATCGCGAAGATGTTAACGGCAGGTTAGGCCGCATTCAGTCAGTGGGCGAGAAAACGGCCACTGTGTGGATGCGACACATCCCCACCGTTACTATGCAGTCATACACCTTCAAGCACTCGGCTCTCACTGCTGTACCGCTAGACAATCAACCCGGACTTCAAGAAATTTGCGATCGCACTGGCCGACTTCACCAATTAGGAAATCTAGACCCGTTTGAAGTCGAAATTCTGAACTTGTTAGAAAGAGCAACGGTTCTTACTCCCACCGAATTGCAGTATTTAGAACAGATTGAGGATAGACACAAACTTGATTGAGTGCCTCATGGTGTTGCTGAATCAAATATTCGGGGAGATTTGCAGGCGGGGCTTCGTCGTAATAGTAGATAAATAGACAACCGATGATGCTGTCGCTGTGTTCTAATAACCAGCAGAAAGAAAGGGGTTTTTTGATTTAATTGATGACGTATTTTTCAAATTCAAAGTTAGGTTTGACTAGCATTGAGGGGTCGATCGATTCGCGTTCAGCAGCGAATGCTTGCCAGAGAGGGGCGAGATCCTTTGCGTCGGTTGCGGTGGCTAGACGGTGGCTGTAAGGGGCGATAGGGGCGATCGGCATAGTTGTGGCTGTCATAGTTTTTGGGGAGTGAATTTGCTCCGAAGGTGAAAGCCTTCCATTGTGTATTGGGATTTCGCGGGGTATTTTTACGCAAAATCGGAGTTTTTATAATAAAAGTTAATATATAGGACTCAAAGAGGGAGGCCCAGAAACCGGGTTTTTTACGAAAATACTGAATCGCAGTGTTGAATCTGCTGAAAAACCCGGTTTCTTTAGTTGGCGGGTGCAGGAGTGGAAAGCAGGCTATCTACTCAATCAAGGAGAGGATGGAGGAATAGAATCAATATTTGCCAAAGCAAAGTTGAGCATTTCTTCTGCCCGATCTATTGTTTGCACTGCGTCTGTTTGTGAGATTTGTATATCAGCGTTATAGTCAGCTTCTAATCGAGTTTTTTGGGCATCTATTAGGTAACGATGGAACTGCACCGGAACGCGGCCCGAACGAGCAAATTTTTGACCGAAACCGGCGATGACAGCGGAGTGGCGAGAATAAGATAATTTCTCTGACTCTAAAAATGCAGTGACTATGTAAAACATCACATAATAAGCGCGGGAAGCGGCAGAATCAAAAAAGCCTTGCTCACATAAAACCCGTGCAGCCTGCAAAGTTCTATCAGCTTTATCAAGTAACCTTTGTTGCTCTGGGTTCATATTGGGACTCCTTCGCGACGGATATTGCGAAAGAAACCGCTTTCATACTCTTGGTACTTCTGAAGTGTGGCAAACATACAGCTAATCACGACGGTATGTTCTAAGCATATATCGGCAATCAAAACAGAAATACGCTCGCTTTCTTGGGAGTAATTGAAGGGTTGTTTGAGAAGGATTAATATATCAATATCGGAGTCCGGTCTAGCATCGCCTCTGGCTTGGGAACCATAGAGAATGATTCGGATTAACTGTTCGCCATAAAGATTTTCTAATCCCTGGCGAATTTGGGCAATAATTTCTTTGAGTTGAACATTGATCGTTGAAGTTGGCATAGTTGTTTATAAGCCAATCGATGATGTTTTTAGCTAAGATGTTGGCAATATACCAATTATACTGGCAAATGATGCTCGTAGTCGTCCGGCTCAAGTTGCCAAAACTTTACAGGGGCAATGTCGTTCGGTAAAACCTGAAAAGCAACCTGCCATCGCCCACCACCTGACGCTCAAAATTGGTTCCTTAGTAGAGGTGTACGCGCCAGATCGCGAAGATGTTAACGGCAGGTTAGGCCGCATTCAGTCAGTCGGCGAGAAAACGGCAACTGTGTGGATGCGACACATCCCCACCGTTACTATGCACTTGTACACCTTCAAACACTCGGCTCTCACTGCTGTACCGCTAGACAATCAACCCGGACTTCAAGAAATTTGCGATCGCACTGACCGACTTCACCAATTAGGAAATCTATATCCTTTTGAGATATAAATCCTCAACTTGTTAGAAAGAACAACGGCTCTTACTCCCACCGAATTGCAGTATTTAGAACAGATTGAGAACAGACACAAGCTTGATTGAGTGCCTCACAACTATTCTTCCTTTTGAGAACAGCAATAACTTCGGAAATTTTAGTGGATTCACTTGACAGTTCAAACACTGAGTCAATCAATTTTTGTTGAGCTGCTAATTGTTGCAGTGAATAACAAGCTACCGCTCGCACTCGCTCGGGAGACTTGCTAGCATTTTTGGCAGCAAACGGCCCCCAGAAAGCACTCAGTACAATCTTAATCTGTTCCGATATTGGGTATGTTTGACTCAAACAGTAATCCCAAACCATCTCATCGAATGGGTCGTTTAGTGCAACTAAAACACCCGATATTTGCGACTGTACTTGCTTCTGATTGTGGTTCGATAACGGCTGATTGTTCAAATTGGCAATCATAGATTTCTCCTGTTAAGCTAACTTCTTTACATCCCATCCTCAATTTTAGTATTTGCCCTCAAGGAACAAACTCTCGTTCTTGAGGGGAGCGAATCCACAAAGTACAAAATCCTTTTTGTGCAGGTTTACCCTCTACTGTCAGCGTCACCCCCAATCGATTTATCTCAGTTTCACACAGTTTTTTGCCACCTTTCTCGCTCAACAAAGCTTGATTCCAGCTCATAAATTGGCGAGCATATTTTCCTTCATTGCTTGTTGCCCACTGAATTGTATCCGCGTTCTTGCGAGCAAACTGACCCTCTTTGCTCAGCCCCCATTCGAGCGCTACGGCTTGTTCTAAAGTGAGCTGGCGCGGCCCTTTTGGGTCGAGTTCAGGCGGTGGAATGAACCGGGGCACAGCTAACCCGATAAAAGCGCCGATCGCCATTGCCCCTAACACTACCCCGCTCCCAAAAATCACCGACCAAATATCGTGAGCAACTTTCTCTAAAGCTGCTTGTCGCACTAGGGTGGAAACTGAGTTGGAAATGTGGCGATGTTGCACCTTAACAGCCGCTTTTCCCTGCCGTTCTAAAAACTCCCTGCTTTCTTTTTCCCAATTTTCAGTAAGCTGGCGAACTTGTTCCAGTTCTTGAGAAATAACAGCTTGAGAATCTTTCAAATCACCTTGCCATTGAGATTGCCAATTCTTGAAAAACTGGTCAATCTCTTGTGGTTTTTTTTCTAACAGCAGTTCGAGTTGACCTGTAGCCAGCAATACGATAAAAAGCGGGTCATTTTTATTGAGACCGTATCGGTAAGCTGTCTGAATGACATGAGAGCGAAATTTAGAGTCTTTGCCCTTGAGTACCTGGCTGATTAGTGACTCAGTATCTCTCTCGTACATGGGAGGGGCAGATAAAGGCTCTCTGTTCAGAGCTTCTCTTTCCCTCGAATCATCGTCTATGAGTTCCCAAAACGTAAGGATTCAGGTCTGAAATTCGGGAATGAGGTCAGGCATAGGAAAGTAGTCACAAGAATGGGCATTCATAGCCTCACGGAAAAAAGCCATTACTGAACGAGCTTGAAAACGACAGGTTTGAATCACACTCAGCAGATTAGCAGTTTCCTCAAATCGCTTCATCGAACGAGAGCCACCAGACACTTTCCGTTTCGTTACAGCTAGGCGTAGGGAACGTTCTGCTAAATTATTATCCGGAGGAACCGAGGGGTCAGTGAGAAAATACCACCATTGTTCTGCCTTATCCCGTAAGGATTTTAGTAACAGACCTGCGGCATAACCAACTTGGTTCAACCAAGTGGCAAGGGCTTTATTCAATCGTATTTTGAAATCAGTTGCCCAGGAGTCGTAGGTGAGTTTATCCTTCGTGTTTCGCCAGGACTCATGGGCTCTAAAAGCTTCATCAATTAATGACAGAAATATTTGAGCGACTGCTGCATTATTGTTGCCGGGAAGTCCCAGCACCTTCTTGAAATGCCGTCGTAAATGAGCCAGACACTTCTGTTGGGCTGCGATGTTCCCGCCATTATAAACGCTGAAATCATCTGAGCTTAAGACTCCAGCAAACTCTTTGCCCAGCATGGTTTCCAATTCCACGCGCCCCCTGGTATCTGCCGCATGAAATAAACAGAATCCTTCTCCACTAGCCGTCCATAGCCATTCTTTGACTCCCATGACACACCACGGTGTTTCATCTACATGAACATTTGATTGAAGAGGTGCCCATTCCCACAGTGCTTTGAGCGCTGGTTTGACTGCTGCTGCTACTCGTTGATTGGTTTTTTGGAGTGTTCCTACGGACACTTCTATCCTGCCGAGTTCCCACAACAATTCAGTCAGCTTGGCGTAGGAAAGATGTCCATAATTGCCAAGCCAGACTAAGAGCGCTTGGAGATTAACGCTCAAGTCTTGTCCTGGAACTATTCCCCGGGGTGGTTCTCCTCTAACTACTGCACCACATTCGAGGCATTTACACGATTGTGTTTGATATTCAACAACTTCGATTGGTTTTGCTACTAGACTTGCTACTTGCTGTCTATGAATGTTAATTACTTCACTTAATTCTTTACTGCCACAATTGAGACAGATGTCGGGTGAGCTAATTTCGGTTCTGTCTACTCGTGCAAACCCTTTTCGGGTTTTCCCGGGATGACCTGGTTGTCCACCTGGTTTCTTTTTTTGGTCTGCTTCTGGTTGGACTGTTGGTTTCTCTGATTTTTGGATCAGATCCGTTGATGGGGGCTTTGATGAAGTCTGACTGGTGGTTCGACTTTTCCCCGTAGCAATGGCTAGTTTTTCTTGTAATTCTTCAATAATTTTTTGCAGCCCCAGTACCATTTCCACCAGTTCAGCTTGGCTCAACTGCTGGATTTCGGTTTTTTTCTGCTCTCTGGTGGCTGCGGGCTTTTTCATTCGTTTATTTTACCAGCTTTTGACACTGAAGTTTTTTTGACCTGAATCCTTACCCCAAAACTCCTTTTCATTTAGCTTACTCCCATCTAATTTCAACTTTTCTTCTACTGCATCTTCTGGAAATGTATCTGGAGAATCGGGCAAATTTTGCGAAATTTCAGTGGGTTGTAGGGAATTTTTTTTGGTATTATTAAGTCTGCCCTGTTCCCTTGGCGTTTCCAATATCTCGCCAAACTCTTGAGAGTCAACTTCGGAAAGTTCTTCTAAAAGTCGATCGGACATTTAACCTCCTACCTAATCAAAATCCTAATCTTTATGGGGAGCATGTCACTTTTGCAATAAGTATTTATACTTGTGCAGTTTTTGGCGGTCTACCAATTAAGCCATTTAAGTA
>NZ_JAUBTG010000093.1:0-11684 GCF_036702395.1 Microcoleus sp. D3_18_C2
ACTGCCGCAAGGATAGATAGTTTTAAGGTATGTCGCAGAACCAAGAATCCCCTCGCCTTCAGGCAGGGGAGTGTCAAAAAAAATAACTCTAGAGGATTGTGCATAAGTGCGACGCTCTCTGGTATTTGTAAAGAGAGTGACATTATCAATTAGGAGCTTTACCTATGCCAGAGATAGCGAAGAACCAATTAAAATCCGACTCCGTGATGAAAACGGGCAAATTCCCTTACACATTTCGCGCAGGCTGGTTTCTGTTGTTGTTAGCCATCAATTTTGTGGTTGCAGCCTATTATTTCCATATCATTGAATAGTTCTGCAAGTTAACTTTTAGCAGACCCTGCTGTTCTCGACCTCAACGTCGGAGAATGGGAGAGAAGGAGAGGGGAGAGGCAGAGAGTTTTGAGTTTTGAGTTGGGGATAATATGACTTCATCCTTCTAACTAATGACTACTGACTTCTTCCCTCTTCCCTTGAACCTCTTCCTTCTGACTAATGACCAATGACCAATGACTAATGACCGAAAGCATCCAGAATACCCGCCACGTGATTCATCCGTGGAAAAATAAAAAATGTGTATCCGATGAAACTTGCCGAACGTATTTATCTCGCGCAAGTCAATGCTTCAATTCTAAAATCTAAAATCTAAAATCTAAAATCTAAAATCGATTGACTTCTCTAGCGATTTCTCGACGCTTCTAGCTTTGACAAGCGCTCTTGAATTTTAATAACATCTTGCTTAGTTTCAATTGCCAAAGTTGCTAAATTGTCAAACATCGGGTCTCCCGACAGCGGTCTAGGATTTGTGCGACCAGAACCGGAAGGGGCAGGAGACTGAGGCCTGTTAACTCTCGAACCTTGGTTCTGCAAGCTGTAGATTTGTCCCCTGAGTTCAGAAATTTGCCTTTCTAATTGAGTAATGCGAAATTCTAATTGGCTTGTGGATTGAGCGGGCGTGACAATTGGCGCAACAGCAATTGCTAAGGCGCAAGCCAGACATAAAAGACAGATTGTTACGGCGCGATGGCGGATATTTTTCGGCATAGCTTTAATAATTTAAATTATACCTGTTCTACGATAACAAATCGCCGAGATTTTTTGCCTCTATCAGAAGTAGGTCTTATGGCAACTAGGAAGGTAGCTATTTTAATATTCGATGATGTGGAGGTACTGGACTTTGCAGGCCCTTTTGAAGTGTTTTCGGTGACATCAGAATTAAGTAAGGGCGAGCGACCTTTTGCAGTCTCTACCGTAGCCGAACATCCCGGTGCTGTCAAAACCCGCAATGGTTTGAGTGTAAATCCCGACTGCACCATTTCCGATTGTCCGCCACCGGATATTTTAATTGTACCGGGAGGACAAGGTACTAGAAAGTTAATCGATAATTCAGCAGTTATTAACTGGATAAAAGATTGTGCCCGAACAGCAGAATTAGTGCTTTCTGTCTGTACGGGTTCGCTGCTTTTGGCAAAAGCTGGTTTGTTGGAAGGTTTGGCAGCAACTACCCACCATCAAGCATTGGATTTATTGAAAGAATTAGCGCCCAACACAACTATTATCGAAAATCAGCGATTTGTAGATAACGGCAAAATCATCACTTCTGGGGGAATTGCTGCGGGAATTGATATGTCTCTGCACGTTGTCGGCAAACTTTTGGGTACAGCACAAGCTCAACAAACAGCAGAGTACATGGAATATAAAATTGGGAATGGGTAATTGGGCATTGGGCATCGGGCATTGGGCATCGGGCATTG
This sequence comes from Microcoleus sp. D3_18_C2, assembly GCF_036702395.1. Classification (NCBI taxonomy): domain Bacteria; kingdom Bacillati; phylum Cyanobacteriota; class Cyanophyceae; order Oscillatoriales; family Microcoleaceae; genus Microcoleus; species Microcoleus sp. D3_18_C2. Next base: position 1,752 of record NZ_JAUBTG010000093.1, read on the forward strand.
GGCATTGTTAATTGTATAATTTGCGCGTTGGGGCGGGTTTTACCAACCATAATTGCCTACAACAAACAATTCGGTAAACCCGCCCCGCCCCACCCATACACTGCCGGATGTGATATCAAGTATCTTCGCCCCAAACTTTTAGTTGTAAATAGACTAATAGCAAAGCTACAGCCATCAGGAAAGTTGCCGCTGCGGCTGCATAGCCAAAATCAAATTGCGAAAAAGCTTGCTCGTAAATATAATAAACTAGCAAATTAGTAGAGTTTAAAGGGCCGCCGCCGGTGATGACGTAAACTTGCTCGAAACTCCGCAGAGTAAAAATAGCAGTAGTGACAGTAGCAAATACTAAAGTCGGCCGCAAACCGGGTAAAGTGATGTACAAAAATTGCTGCCAAGCATTAGCTCCATCCAATTCTGCGGCTTCGTAACGATTTACCGGAATTGCTTGCAATCCTGCTAAAAATACTACCATATTAAAGCCTAATTGTTTCCAAACACTGAGCAGAATGATCACAGGCATTGCCCAAACTGTGCTGCTAAGCCAAGGAATTGGATTTAAGCCGATCGCCATTAACACACTATTCACCGGGCCTTCGGTTTGAAACAACCACCGCCAACCCAGGCCAACTGCAACTAAAGAGGTAATCGAAGGAATAAAATAAGCGGTGCGGAGAGCTCCTCGCCAAGCAAACGAGCGATTTAGCAAAACTGCTAAGCCCAATGGAATCACTAAACTGGGAATGACTGTTGCAGTAGTAAAATAGAGCGTATTTTGGAGGATTTGCCAGAAATCCGGGTTTGTGACTAGACGCCAGTAGTTGTTGAAGCCAATCCAACGCAATCCCGACTGGGTAAAGCTGCCGCTGGTAAAGCTGAGGTAAAATAAATAGGCGATCGGCCAAATCAAAAAAGTACCCAGAAACAGCAAAGCTGGGGCCAGAAAAGTCCAAGCTGCGATCGCATCATTATCCAACCAGTTAAAACGCCCAAATTTAATCTGAACCATTGGCTTGTAAATTTTAGCTTTTAGTTTTAAATGGTATCACAATATAGGTCAATCTAAAAATGAACCTTCTCGATATATTAGCTCATTTACCCACTATAGAAACTGAAAGGCTCCTGCTCCGAAAAATTACCTTAAACGATGCCAGCGATATGTTTGAGTATGCCTCAAATCCCGAAGTATCACAATACACAATGTGGTCAACTCACACCTCGCTCGAAGACACTAAATACTTTCTCAGGTCACTTACAAAAATGTACAAAAGACGAGAGCTTGTAGATTGGGGAATTGTCCACAAAGTCGAGAAAAAGTTTATCGGAACTTGCGGATTTGTCGAATGGAGCATGACGCACAGCCGCGCGGAAATTGGCTACGCACTTTCTAGGAGCTATTGGGGCGAAGGATACATGAGCGAGGCTGTTAATGCAGTGATTGAATTCGGCTTTCGGGAGATGTTGCTGAATCGAATTATGGCTCGATGTGAAGTTAACAATATTGCTTCCGCGCGGGTGATGGAAAAAGTGGGGATGCAATTGGAAGGGGTATTGCGACAGCACCTATTTGTGAAAGACAGATATTGGGATCTAAAACTTTATTCGATTCTCAGGGAAGAGTTTTTTGAGAATATTGTAGAATAGGGTTGAATCAGTAAGTCAATCAATTTTAGATTTTAGATTTTAGATTTTAGATTTTAGAATTGAAGCATTGACCTCACGGATAAATTCGGGGGCTGGTTTATCGGATACAGGTTTTTTATTTCTCCGTCCTGAGTCTGCTTTCGGAATGAATCCGGAGGCTTGTATCCTGGATGCTTTCGGTCAGGGAAAAAAAATAATATACTTAGGACTTACGCAATATCTCCATGTAGAGTGCGCCGAAACAAACCTTACCCTTTACCTCTATAGTAGAATACGAGTGAATAGTTTTTATCTTTATGACCAAGAATTTCTTCATGTGGTACCCGCCACGTGATTTATCCGTGGAATCAATCCAAAATCTAAAATCTAAAATCCTCACGCCCCGAATTTATCTCGCGCAAGTCAATCCAAAATCTAAAATCTAAAATCTAAAATCGAATGACCGCTAATCCAGTATATGTTAATTCCAATGCCTGCCTGATTTCTCCTGAGATTGGCAAAAGTGCGCTCGCTCCGGCTCATCCTCCATTAAAATTAGGAGTTTTAGCATCAGGAAGCGGCAGCAACTTCGAGGTAATTGCCCAAGCCATCCAAAACAAAGAGATCAACGCTAAAATCCCAGTATTAATTTACAACAACCCAGAAGCAAAAGCCGCAGCCAGAGCAGAAAAATACGGCATTCCCTCCATTCTGCTCAATCACCGCGACTGCAAAAGTCGCGAAGAATTAGATACAAAAATTGTCAAAACTTTTCAAGAATATGATGTAGAATGGGTAGTGATGGCTGGTTGGATGCGAATTGTTACCGAAGTTTTATTTGATGCTTTTCCCGATCGCGTTATTAACATTCACCCCAGCTTACTGCCGAGTTTCCCAGGAATTCGCGCCGTCGAGCAAGCACTGGCCGCTAAGGTTAAAATCACCGGATGTACAGTGCATATTGCCCGTTTGGAAGTAGACAGCGGGCCGATTTTAATGCAGGCTGCGGTGCCCGTATTGCCTGATGATACCGCAGAAACGCTGCACGCGAGAATTCAGGTGCAAGAGCACAAGATTATGCTCGGTGCGATCGCACTTATTGCCGAATCTAATCAAAAATATTGTGACTAAAAACCTTACCAGTGCCGCATCTATCCCCAAATTGCCCGTGGGCGAATCACCCGAAACAGGCCCGCCGCTGACTCCGCCCAAAAACGGAGAGTTGCGAATGACTTACAGCATATTCCATTTATATGTGGTACACATAATCTGATGGCCCGCTGTTTGGTGCGTCGCCACCCGTCAATCTGTAAGTTACAGCACTTTCCAGGTAAGTGAAGTACAGAGAAACCGGGTTTCTTGAATAAAACCGGTTTCTGGCGAGAAATCCAGAAGAAACCCGGTTTCTGGGGTGTACTTTATAAACCTGGAATCCGCTATATATCCAATATCTCGTAGCGACGCACCATACAGATTAAAAGCACACAATTAAGGTTTCTACTGTACTTCATAAACCACCGAATATGCTGTAAGTGCTGCAAAGATCAAAATTTTAGAGTCTTGTTCTAGGTTCCCGATTCAATGCGAGAGTCAATCTAAAATCTAAAATCTAAAATCTAAAATCGAATGATAGACTCGAATCGCCTGAAATTAATTCTGAAAGAAAGGCTGAAAAAGAGCATCGGCATCAAGGGAGAATTCTATCTGCCTTGCTTGCCATCGATGCTAGATGACTATCTTAAATTAATCTCAGACTTCTTAAACATCCTCGGACAAAACATCGACGCTGCCCAAGCTGAAAACTTGCGAACATTAATCGCCAACGCCTTAGCAGAAGGATTCAAAAATTCCCCCCACGCTAATCTCATAGTCTCATATTTTCCCGCCAATTCCCAAAGCGGTTTAGCAGGCGGCATTACTCTGAATACCAAGATTCAAATCGAATCAATGGCCCAGAAATATCATAGCTGGCCGGATATTCGCCCCGAACCTTTATTCGGCAGCCATCCCGATGCCAAAGTCATCGCCATTGCCGCCGAATTAGGCGAACCGGGAAAAGCACCTATTTTAGATGTCGGTGCGGGCCCAGGGCGCAATAGTTTGCCTTTAGCAAGGTTAGGTCATTCCGTGGATGCGATCGAACTAACACCGATATTTGCCGAGAAACTATCAGCAGCAGCCACCGCCGAAAACTTGCCGATAAATGTCACCCAAGGCGACGTTTTAGACCCATTATTGAGGATGAAAACTTATCGTTACAAATTAGCCATTGCTACCGAAGTTCTCTCTCACTTCCGCTACCCCGAACAAATTCGTCTTTTCCTGGGCAAAATGTCCGATGCTGTTTTAAGTGGCGGGTTTATCTTATTCAGTGCTTTCTTAGCTGTAGATGGGTACGAACCCGACGAGATAGCAAAACAAATGTCTGAATTGTGTTGGTCTTATCTGATTACCAGAGAAGAATTGCAAGCAGCAATCGAGGGTTTGCCGTTAGAAATTATTTCCGATGAATCTGTGATTGAATACGAACAAAAACATTTGCCTGACTCTGCGTGGCCGCCGACACCTTGGTTTGTCAGTTGGGCTAGCGGGCGCGATTTATTTCCTGTGCAAGAAACACCGCCGTTAGAGTTGCGGTGGATACTTGTTAAACGCTTGTAGAGAGTTAGTATGGTGCGTCAATCGATTTTAGATTTTAGATTTTAGATTTTAGATTTTAGATTTTAGATTTTAGAATCGAAGCATTGACCCCACGGATAAATTCGGGGGTTCCTTTATCGGATACAGGTTTTTTATTTCTGGACGGATGAATCCAGGGGCTTGTATCCTGGATGCTTTCGGTCACAATATAGTTTATCGATGATTGATAAAATAACGTGGTCTAACTCAGATATTGCACCATTCTTAAGAACAGGCAAGATGCCTGTTCCACACAGATGGAGTTTTCTTCTTGTGGGGAGTAGGGGTTGGGCATCCTGCCCGCCTGCAAAAGGCTAGTTGAGAATGGTGGAACATCTCAGATATAACCCACCATACAACAAATTTTAGCGGTTAAAAACCTAAGCCTCCACCTCGGATGCCCGCAATTGTCCGCAGGCTGCATCTGCTTCTAAGCCGCGAGAATACCGCACGCTAACTGCAATTTTCTTTTCCTTCAAAGTCGCAACGAAACTGTTAATTCGATTGGGAGTAGGTCGCTTATATTCAGCTTCCTGAATCGGATTGTAAGGAATCAAATTGACGTGACACTGAAAACCGCGCAAGTGAGTTGCTAACTCGGCTGCGTGTTCCGGCAAGTCATTCACACCTGCTAAAAGTACGTATTCAAAACTTAATCTGCGTCCAGTCGATCGCACATATTCCCGACATTCGGCGATTAACTCACCCAAAGGATAAGGGCGGGCGCTAGGAATTAACTCTTCGCGCAATCTTTGATTGGAAGCGTGGAGGCTGACGGCGAGGGTAACTTGCAGTTGATGTTCGGCTAGTTGGCTGATGCGATTGCGAATTCCTACTGTAGAAATGGTGATGTTTCGCTGTCCAATTCCTACATCTTGATTCAAACACTTGACAGCAGCTACAACATTATCGAAATTCAGCAGGGGTTCGCCCATTCCCATAAATACGATGTGGCTGACTCGGCGGCCAAAATCTTGCTGTACAGTCAAGACTTGATCGACGATTTCGTTTACTTCTAAATTGCGCTTGAAACCGCCTTTTCCGGTAGCGCAAAAGTCGCATCCCATCGCGCAGCCAACTTGGGCTGAGACGCACACAGTCAGCCGTTTATCGGTGGGAATGCCTACGGTTTCAATGATTTGACCGTCTGCCAATTTTAAGAGATACTTTACCGTGGCGTCTGGTGCGACCGATCGATAGTGAATGGTCGATCGCCCGATCGGGATTTTAGCAACAGTCTCGCGCCACTGCTTCGAGAATACAGAAATGTCAGAGATCGATCGCGCACCTCTCTCATAAATCCACTGGTACAACTGCTTTCCCCGATAAGCAGGCTGCCCGTTTTGCTGCACCCACTCCGTTAACTCAGCCAAACTCGCCCCCAACAGAGGTGGAATTTTACCCGACTCAACAGCCAAAGCAGCAGTCTTGCGAGACTGATTCGCACCCTTGGAATTACCAGAAGAGTACACCTGAGAAACGGAAGTAGGAGACATAGGTCATTAGAAAATTTAAAGCCATCCTCCATATTAAAACTTCTCGACCAAAACTGCCGTTAATCCTCAAAAAGGCACTTATGTAAAAGGCAGAAGGCGGAATCTCGATCCCCCTAAATCCCCCTTAAGAAGGGGGACTTTAAGAATAATCCGGTTCCCCCCCTTAAAAAAAGGGGGTTAGGGGGCTCTTATTGTGGATTCACAAAAAAACTCTAGACAGCAATCTTCCAAATCAAGAATTCAGTTAATATTTGGTAAAATTCTCCAAATATTGCGTGTAAATGACCGCCGCCACCTAAAATAAACTCTGGAGTTTGTTAAAGGGTATGCAAATTTGACAGCTTTCCATCACAATTAATGCAAATTTTATGGTGTTAAATATTCTTGCGCTGCCTTTAGCGTTTCAATTTACATCGCCGGGCCCAATTATCTTTCAACTTGGCCCCGCAGCCATTCGCTGGTACGGGCTGTTGATAGCTTCTGCCGTCTTGATTGGGGTCAGTCTCTCCCAATACTTGGCCGAAAAGCGCCGCGTCAACCCGGAATTGCTGGGTGATTTGGCAATTTGGCTGGTTTTGGGCGCTATTCCCTGCGCTCGAATTTATTACGTGGCTTTCGAGTGGCCGCAATACGCCCAGAGGCCTGAAGATATTATTGCGATTTGGAAAGGCGGAATTGCCATTCACGGGGCGATTTTGGGGGGCACGATCGCAGCTTTAATTTTTGCAAAAATCCAGCGAGTTTCTTTTTGGCAATTGGCAGATTTAATCGCGCCTTCGGCAATTCTCGGTCAGGCGATCGGACGCTGGGGAAATTTCTTTAACTCCGAAGCTTTTGGCAGTCCTACGGATTTGCCTTGGAAACTCTATATTCCGCCAAACAGCCGCCCGCCAGCCTACGCTAATTTTGAATATTTCCACCCCACATTTCTATACGAATCCTTATGGAATTTGGCAGTATTTGGGTTACTTCTGAGTTTGTTTTTCCGCGATTTGCAGGGCAAAATTCGTTTGAAAATTGGTGCTTTGTTTTTGGTTTATATCGCAGCTTACAGTTCCGGTAGAGTCTGGATTGAAGGGTTGCGGACTGATAGTTTGATGTTCGGGCCGCTGCGGACGGCACAGATGGTAAGCTTGACTGGGATTGTTTTAGGGTTGGGCGGGTTAGCTTGGCTTTATTTGCTCGATCGACCTTTACCCGATGTTGTCTCCCCGAATAGCGATCGGGCAAAGATCGCTCACAAATCCCCAGAGGATCAATAAAAAACCCCAGAGAGGTTAGTCTCTAGGGTTCAAAACCAGGGTGCATCTACCATCTATTACTTCCAACCAAAATAGGTACATCCGGAAGCGTCCGTAAATTTAGCAAATTTTTTAGCAGCCATGAGTTTGACAGAGATTGAAGCCCTAATTCCAGGGGTATACATTGTAGGTGCAGGCCCGGGAGACCCGGATTTGTTGACTGTTAAGGCTCAAAAATTACTGGCTGCAGCCGATGTCATATTATTTGCTGATTCGCTAGTCCCAGAGCAAATTTTGCAGGGGGTGCGCGCAGATGCTGAAGCGATCCAAACTGCGGATAAGACCCTCGAAGAGATTGTACCTTTGATGGTGGAGCGAGTGCGCGACGGAAAAAGCGTCGTCCGCCTCCATTCCGGCGATCCCTGTCTCTACGGGGCTGTGGGCGAACAAATGCAAGCTTTGGCCTCAGAGGGAATTGCTTTTGAGGTAATTCCGGGAATTAGCGCTTTCCAACTTGCGGCGGCTAAACTTAAAATTGAGTTGACAGTTCCGGGAATTGTGCAGACAATTATTTTGACCAGAATTAGCGGTCGAACCGAAGTACCAGATCGCGAAGAATTGGCGAGTTTAGCGGCTCATCAAGCGAGTTTGTGCCTGTATTTGAGCGCCCGCCATGTCGAACAAGCTCAAGCTAAATTGATGGAACATTACCCATCTGATTTGCCTGTAGCGATTTGTTATCGGTTGGGCTGGCCCGATGAAAAAATTGTGCTAGTTCCCCTTGACAAAATGGCCGTTGCTACGCGCGAAAATAATTTGATCAGAACGACAATGTATGTTATTAGTCCGGCGTTGGGAAAATCGGCAGAAGGGCGATCGCGCTTGTACCATCCAGAGCACGATCGGCTGTTCCGACCATCGAAGGAATAAGCAAGAAGGCACGACACGGATTTTGACACGGATACACGGATAGCTGTTTTTTTCCTTCTGACTTCTGACTTCAATATCCCAATAACCAATAACCAATAACCAATAACCAATGAAAGACTTAACTCGCAGACAATTTATCGCTGTCACCGCATTAAGCGCCGGATTTGCCTTAGCAGTTCATCCTATTGCGGCTGCCGTTATCAATACCGATGCTGCTGGTTTAATAGCAGGTGAGGTGAAAATTCCGGTAAAAGAAGGCTCAATTCCAGCCTACAGAGCAATGCCTGCTACTGGTAACAATTTCCCCGTGGTTCTAGTAATTCAAGAAATCTTCGGAGTTCACGCCCACATTCAAGATATTTGCCGCCGTTTTGCCAAATTAGGTTATTTAGCGATCGCCCCAGAAATGTTTGCCCGTCAAGGTGATGTTTCTAAAATGACCGACATTCAAGAAATTAGGAGTAAAGTTGTCTCGAAAGTTCCTGACGAGCAAGTTATGTCCGATTTAGATGCAACCGTAGAGTGGGCACAAAAATCAGGAAAAGGCAATATTAATAAGTTGGGAATTACAGGATTTTGCTGGGGTGGCAGAATTGTTTGGCTGTACTCTTCCCATAACCCGAAAGTCAAAGCTGGAGTGGCTTGGTACGGGCGTTTGGTTGGCGATTCTACGGCTTTAACTCCCAAACAGCCGATCGACATTGCAGCAACTTTGAAAGTGCCTGTATTGGGGCTTTACGGTGGCAAAGACGAGGGAATTCCCAACGATACAGTAGAGAAAATGCAGGAAGTTCTCAAAACTGGTAGCAGCGGTTCCGAAATTGTGCTTTATCCAGATGCGCCCCACGCTTTTAACGCTGACTATCGCCCCAGTTACCGGGAAAAAGAAGCTAAGGATGCTTGGAAACGGATGCAAGATTGGTTTAAAAAGTATGGAGTTTCTTGATAGTTTTGAGTTGTTAATTTTCACTTAAAACTGGTGTCAAGTTTGGGATCGAAAAAGGCAATATTAGCGAATAGCCCTTAAGACAGGTGGGTTTGTGGGCCCGACATTGGTAAACTGAGCGGTGTAGAATTATCGATCGAACAGGTAAGCCCGTGCTAGACGAACAAGCTAAAAAGACCATCTTGCGGAAAATCCCTCACGGATTGTACATCTGCGGTGTCAAAGACGGGGAGGAAGTCAACGGTTTCACCGCTAGCTGGGTGATGCAATCTTCTTTTACCCCTCCCTTAGTTGTCAACTGCGTCAAGCAAGACTCCAAATCCCACGCCATGATCAAAGCCAGCGGTGTCTTTGCTTTGAGTTTCCTAGAAGCAGGGCAAAAAGAGTTAGCCCAGAAATTCTTCAAGCAGCAGCGCCGCGTTGGCAATAAATTTGAGGATGTAGAATTTTATCCCGGCGCGGAAACTGGTTGTCCGATTATCTCGGATTCTCTGGGTTACATCGAGTGCAAAGTTGTCGGCGCTGTGGAACACGGGGATCACACGGTTTATGTGGGAGAAGTTTTGGCAGCCGGCGTCCACCGAGAGGGGAATCCGTTGCTGCTAGAAAGCACCGGTTGGAATTACGGCGGCTAAAGACTTGGCAGTTGCTAGTTTCGCACTCCATCTCAGAAACCGGGTTTCTACGAGTTTTGGCGATGAATAACGAGAAATCTTCGTAGAAACCCGGTTTCTCGCCCCTGCGCTCAATCTCAGAAACCGGGTTTGTATAAGTTTTTGCGCTAAGTTTGTAGGGTGCGTCGCTTGCTATATCTTGGATAGAAATTGCAGATGTTTGATGGCGACGCACCTTACACTTGATATCGGCCGCGATCGTGTTTACCACATATACATGGAATATGCTGTATACCCAGAAACCCGGTTTCTAGTCTCTGCGTGTAGTTAAGGATCGCGAATTAAATAACTTACAATTTTAATTGTTATTGTGGGATGGGCGTCCCGCCCGTCCTTTTTGGACGGGC
>NZ_JAUBTG010000094.1:0-11664 GCF_036702395.1 Microcoleus sp. D3_18_C2
TGGGCGTCCCGCCCGTCCTTTTTGGACGGGCGGGACGCCCATCCCACTTTCAAGAGTGGAAGTTATTTATTTCTCATTCCTTAGTTCGGAGGAACTATCGGATCGTCCTCTCCAGAACTGCATTTTGTTCTGCGCTCAGCTTGGGCAATTTCCATCAAGGGGTAACTACCAACGGCTGATACTAAACTTGCCTCTACATTGGCAATAATTTCTCCCGCAGCATTGGGAACCCCCATTACTAATAATGTCAGGGGGGTAGATGAAACTATAGGTATCACAGCTCGTTTCTCCGTCAAAGAAAGGGATAAGGGAGAAGCTAGTTGGCCAACTGCGCTCTATTATTAACCAGGGGGTAGGGAGACAATTATGCAAAATTTTCAGAATAAATTTCCCCTCATCAAGCTGCAAAGCTTCTCAGTGCTTGCTTTACGGATTATTAAATTTTCTGTAAATCTTACATTGAGAGGCAATTAAATCCTAGGCAGAGTACATCTCTGAGGTAAAATCAAGTCTAATCCTTTAATTGCTGAGGCATAGTCTCATGCCAATTCCCAAACTTAGTGAAGCGACGATCCAGCATAATACCTCTGCGGCCTCCCTCAAGCGCGGTGAAACTTACTATTTAGCGGGTAATGTTACTAGCGCTGTCCTGCGTGGCAATATTGTGCAAGCAATAGTGGAGGGTTCTGCTGTGCAACCTTACCGTATTACGATAAACTTTGATGACGCTAATGTGGCATCATCAAATTGCACTTGTGCTTACGATGGCGTTGGGTGGTGTAAACATATTGTTGCTACCATGTTATTATGTCTGCGACAACCACAAATAATTGAGCAGCGCCCCACACTGGAACAGTTACTCGATCGCCTCAACGATATACAAACCCAGCAATTAATACAACATTTAGTAGAAAAGCAACCCTCACTCATCGATCCGATCGAACGATACGTTAACTTAAGTGCTATTCCTACGCCTCCACAGCAACCTACTAAAGCACCCCGTCGTACCTCCATTAATCCGGCTCCTTTTCGACAACAAGTACGACAAATTTTGCGAAATGCTGTGCGTTATTTCGACGAGGGATGGGGGGAAGAAGACCCCATTACAGAAGAAGTTTTAGATGTGATTCAGCAAGCGCAGGAATTGATTGCAGAGGGAGATGGTAACAACGCCTTAGTAATTTTACAAGCCATCACCGCAGCTTGCGTTAAAGATTGGGATGACGTAGAAGAATATGGCGCTGAAAGTTCTGATATAGCTAACGCTTTGGATGAAGCTTGGACAGAAGCCATTTTAACGGCTGAACTAACTGCTGAAGAAGAGATCGATCTCCAGGTGATGTTAAAAGCTTGGCAAGATGAATGGGATTGCGATTTCAGCATGAGCTTGAAAGCTTTACGCCAAGGTTGGGATGACCCCCTAATTCAAGAGGTACTTCAAGGAAATATTACGGGGCAAGAAATAGGAGCTAATGAGGCACCAGAATGTGCTAAAAGCTTAGCATTAATTCGCTTGCAAATCCTCGATCGCCAGGAACGCTATCAAGAATACTTATACTTAGCGCAAGCAGAAAACTGCTCTCAACAATACTTGACGATGTTAAGTCGTTTGGGGAGAGTAGAGGAAGCAGTGAAAGCTGCCGCTACTCAGATGAACTCAGCGGAAGATGCTTTTGCTCTCGCTCAAAGTTTACAAGCACAGCAAGCCCAAGCTGAAGCTCTAAAAATTGCTCAAACTGGGTTGAATTTGTCAGGCAATTGCCTTTATAAACTAGCAATTTGGACGAGTGAGTTGGCTGTTGAGTTGGGAGAAAACGAAGTTGCATTAAATTCTAGAATGCGCGTCTTTGAAATCAAACCATCCTTTGCCGATTATCTTTTAGTGAAGGAGTTTGCAGGAAACAGTTGGTCAACTGTGAAAGCAAATTTGTTAGCAACTCTCAGAAGTGATAGAAGTTGGGGAGTTTCTGAAGCACAGGTTGATATTTTTCTCTATGAGGGACTTATTGAAGATGCGATCGCTGTTGCTGATGGCTTGAGTGGCTACGAATCGGCACTGATTCACCGGGTAATGGGGGCTGCGATCGCCCACCGCCCCGATTGGACGATCGCCAATGCTTGTCGGCTTGCTGAATCGATTATGGATCGGGGGAAATCAGAGGAGTACGATCGTGCAATTAAGTGGTTGGAAAAAGCCCGCGCTGCCTATTTACAAATGGGGCAAAATCTTCAGTGGTGTGCTTATCGTTCTCAACTTATGCAAGTACACAATCGGAAGCGGAAGTTAATGGGGATGCTGAAGAGTCCAGATTTAGATTGAGGCGGAATTTTACCGTAAACCGGAACAAGTGAAAGCGGCCCAATAAAAAGGGTCAGCAAAAGGGAAATCTAAGCAACTAATTATTTCCAGTCGTTGCAAAGTTTTGTAATTGCGTGTTGCTGTTTCGGCCCGCTTTTCTTCCTCTTGTAGCCATTGCAGATAGTCGGGGGAACCTTCGGGATAGGAATTACGCTGGTTTTCTGCAAACTGGCGATCGCCCTCCGCCTCTTCAAATTTGCGTTCTAATAAATCAGCAAGTTGGGGAGAATAGCAAGCGACAAATTCTGACCCAGAGAGCGATCGCAAATTTATTTGTGCTTGCTGCAATGCTTTTGGGCGGCTACTTCCTTGCTGCCGAAGTTTGTGATAAAAAATTGAAAATAAGGCTGTTGCTAAATCATCTACAGCCCACAGCGTACTCACAACACTCCGAGCACCCGCACATAAAAAGCCCGTCGATAATGTCAAAATATCATCAGTAATTTCCGTAGTTCCTAACCCAGTTTCACAACAGGATAAAAACACATCAACTAAATGAGGCAGCCGCCAGCCAGGTGTCATTAACTGCCCCAAAGTAATGCTACCATCTGCCAATTCCAGTCGGGATTCTAACGGATTATCAAGGCGAGATTGAGCATGATGGCTAGAGATAATTCCCTGGACTTGTAAAGAAAGTTGCCGATAGTTGCTGACCGTTGCTTGGCTACGTCCTCGTAAGTGTTGTTCATTGCGAATATTATACAGTTTGGCAATTTGTTCACCCTCAAAACTTGCACAGGGTAAATCTTCCGTTGCATCTTCCACAATACCATACATTAGTCGATCGTTGACAGGTGGACGTTTGTGGCAAAATTCTAAAACTTGACAACTAGGAGTGTAACGAATTAGAAATTTATCTCCTAAATATTGACCATTTTCTAAGGGTAAAGCAGCAAAAGGAATTTGGTGTAGGCAAAGGTGAGGAACAATAATCAGTTCCTCGATATTATTAAGGTACTGACGAATCAGGTTGTCGATTTGCAGACGGCGGGAAAGTTTCGCTAAAAACTGCGGAATTCGATTTCTCCACTTAGCTTTACATTGTAATTGCTCTTGGGCTGATTTACTTGAATCGCCAGCCTCTAAGTAGGGTGTTAGCCAACCTTCATGAATCCATTGTTGTAAGTTTTTTCCGCGTTTTCTGGTTATTTTGTACAAATTTAGTTCGGCTTGTCGCAAAACAAATACATATGTATCTTCCTCAGTAGTGTAAAAATCAAGTATAGCTGTAGTAGGGCGATCGATGAGTTCTTGAATCGCGGTTAAATTAGGGGGACTGACTTGAATTTCGCCCGCTAAAACCGGATCTAAACGTCTTAGTTGTTCCCAAATTTGTTGTTTTTCACTTTCTAAACCTTGGATATTTTCACTAACGGCTTCTAAAGCTGCTCGATTGCGTGTACAATCCATATCAATTAGATCCTTAGCTCTAACTGCAATTAACTTCTGCTTTTTACTTGATTTATTTAAACCGGAACGTTCGCAATCTATCTGTCGTTGAATTCCTTCAAATTCTGCTAAATATTCTTCTACTTCAGAAGGTATATCTCCCTGAGAGTAAAGGTCATTACTGGCAATTAAATCTACTAACCGACGAGAGCGGGAACGTTCTACATATTCAAAAGCTTGTGGAAAATTTTTCGTATTAACTAATGCTTGTACAATATGTTCATAAAGATATATATCTTCTCCTAAAATTTCTTGGCGGCGTCGATCGGTATTAGCCCAAACTCGCAATTGTTCTAAAGCTTCAATAGCAAGACAATACCCTTCAATAGCTTCTCTCCATAGTCCTAATTTGAAGGCAATTTGACCTAAAACTTGTCCCGAAATCAGACAAAGTTGGGGGAAAGCTTGAGGAGTTCTGACTTTTAATGCTAACTTAAAGTATTGAATTGCTTCGGTAAACTGCTCTAAATTGTGGTAGAGATAACCTAAATTATTTTGTACAGTTGCCCAATTTTCAGGAAAATCTTTGAGAGTATAAACTTCTAAAGCAGCTTGGTAATAGTCCCGCGCCAGTTTTAGGTTTTCGTCAATACTTCCTTGAGTGCGATCGCTATAAGCATAACCTAAGTTTAATTGCACCATAGCCCAATCTTCAGGAAAATCTTTCTGAGTATAAACTTCCAAAGCTGACTTATAGTAAAAAATCGCCATTTCTAAATTTTCCACTTCATTTTGAATAGTGCGCCTCCTATAGGCATTTCCTAAATTATTTTGGATCATTGCCCAATTTTCAGGGTTAATTTGACGGGTATTTACTTGCAAAGCCATTTGATAGTAATTAATGGCTATTTCTAAGTTAGTATCCTCATCTCCTAGCCGACGTTCGCTATAAGCACTACCAATATTATTTTGCAGCATTGCCCACTGTTCAGGAAAATCTGAACGATTATATATTAGTAAAGCATTTTCATAACATTTGATAGCACTTTCTAAATTTTGTAAAGAATCTCCATAAATTCGTTCACTATGAGCAACTCCTAAATGCTGTTGTGTTTCCGCCCACTGTTCGGGATAATTTTCATAATTACGAACTTCCAAGGCATTATTAAAAGCTTCAATTGCTAATTCTATATTTTCGAGACGGCTACCATATTTGCGATTGAGGTAAGCAATCCCTAGATTATTTTGAATCATCGACCATTGTTTACGATTAAATGCTTTTTGATAAGATTCAAGACAGGTAAGATAAAGAACAATAGCTTCTTCTACATTTTCAGCTTGATTCCCTTGAGCATTTCTTAAATAAAAAGTTCCTAAGTTATTTTTGAGCAAACCCCAAATTTCAGGAAATTGACTATAACAGCAAGCATCTAAAGCAATTTTATAATAGCCGAGAGCTTTCTCAAGGTTATCAACTCGCTCTCCTTTAACTCTATTTTGATAGCCATACCCTAAATTATTCTGGATTTTCAACCAATTTTCTAAATAAGTCTCTGGATCGTAAATAGTTAATGCATTTTGAGAAGCAGCAATTGATGCTTCAATATTTTCGGAAAAATCTCCTTTTAGTCTCTCTAAATAAGCAACTCCTAAGTTAAGTTGTATCAATCCCCACACTTCTGTAAAAGTGTCAGAATTATACACTTGTAATCCTAATTCATAATATGCAATTGCCCGTTCCAAGTTATCCGAATATTTCCCCGTTGTAGAAAGGTAATAGGAAAATCCTAAATTATTTTGAGTGTTCGCCCAATTGTCGGGATAGTCCTCACGATTATAAACTTGTAAAGTAGCCTCTATCAAACTCCTACCTAATTCTATATTCTGTTCTTGAATTCCCTTGAATCTGCTGAGATATGTCGCCCCTAAATCATTATGAATAAACGCCCATAATTCAGGAAACTCTTCTTTCTGACAAATTTGTAGAGCAGTTTGATAACACTCAATCGCTTTCTCAAGATTATCAACCGGATTTTCTATTTTTTGACGGTAAGCATCTCCCATACAAAATTGGATCGTACTCGATTGTTCCGGGAATTCTTCAGCACTATAAACAGTTAAAGCTGCTTGATAACACTCAATTGCTTTTTGGAGATTGTCGTCTCGATTCTCTTCAATTGTAATATAAGCATTACCTAAGCTCTCTTGAGTTTCTGCCCACTGTATGGGATAATCAGTATAAGTACGGACTTGTAAGGCATTGTGAAAAGTGGCGATCGCCCTTTCAAGGTTATCTAATTTTTGCCCTTGAATACGATTATAATAAGCTAGACCCAAATTATTTTGAATTCTTGCCCAATCTGTAGGATTATCCTCTTTTGGATAAACAGCTAAAGCAGCTTGATAATATTTAATTCCTAGTTCTATATTTTCCGATTCATCTCCCTTAACACGGTGGATATAAGCCAAACCTAAATCATGCTGAATTTCCGCCCATTTTAAGGGAAACTCTTGACAATTCCACACTTTCAATGCTAATTCAAAAGCAGCGATCGCCCTCTCCAGATTTTCTTCTAAATCACCTTCATCTCTGTCAAAATAAACTAAACCTAAGCGATGTTGAATTACACTCCATAATTCCGGTTCATCGGTATCATTACAACATTGTAAAGCTAATTCATAACACTCAATTGCTCTTTCTAAATTCCTGCTACGGTTCCCAGCAATGCGAATTTGATAAGCAAACCCCAAATGGTTTTGAGTAACCAACCAATCCTCCTGGTAATCTTCCCGATTGAGCGCCGCCGCTACTTGTTGATATCCCGCGATCGCAATTTCAATATTGTTTACACAATCGCCCAGAGTAAATTCTTGAATAAGACCACTAAAACTGCCAATTACAGTGGCTATATCGTAAGCTTCTTCAGACTCTAATTTCGCTAAAATGTCAGTTGCCCAACTTCGCAAAAACCAATCAAAATTATCATCTAATTTCTCTAAATTTTTCTCTAAAATAGGATACACAACTTCTGCATCTCCTTCGCTTGCTTTGATTGCTTCTAAGACTTCTATGAAAAAAATTAATAAGCCTTGAGAATTAGCTAAGTCATATCTAATTTGAATTAAGTCTTTTATCATCGTCGCAGCACTCCGCAGCCAGTCAGATCCCTCTTCATTTTCCTCAACTAATAACTCGTCTGCTACCTCCTCTATCACCTCTAATAAACCTTCATTAAGGATGTCTGAATAGTCATCCAAAATATCTCGTTCTTCACCTTCTGGACAGGTACGTAGCATTTCAATTAGGTGACGATAAGCAGAGTTTAGCTGTTCTTTCATGTTACCTTTTTTGGGTTAATATCAGTTTTGGCTTCATATCAATTCCGGTTGCACTCAGACATGATATATAGGAGACGGCAGTCCCGTTTCCCTACCCGGATTAATTTTGGGGACACGGGGCACTGCGTCGTGTCGAAAGCTATGGGTAATATTAATTCCGATGGTAGGGGATTTGATATCACAGGAGTGCAAGTATCTGTATCGTTACAAATATATAGGCAAGCGAGCATGATACTCGCATTCCTAAAAAACGCTTTTTACAAAATGGGAGGTTCTCAGTTTTTGGAAAAAAACAAATATTTAATTTTTTGTTTCAATTTCCCAAACTTCTGCTAGTTTATTTAGCAGTTTTTGGGCTAATTGTTGGCGGTGTAAATCTGCGGAGATAACTTTTTCTTCTCGACCAATTTCTCCAATAAAAGCCTGTTGTTCAGGAGAATAATCAACTTTTTGATAATCAGGATTAATAGGAATACTAGCGACTAATACATCTGCTCCTGCATACCGCCATTTAATGGGTTTAGTAGTTCGGTAAATGCGCTCTAATTGAGCGATAATTTCTGAAAAGTTTTGTGTTTCTAAGAGTTGTCGCACTTCTACGGCTACTGGATCGTCACTTCTCAAAAACTGATTTCCTAATTCCAGACGATAGAGATGATCGATCAGAGCATCTAAGTTTTGGAGTTGGGCAATCTGGATCTGGCTTGGCAATGGAGAATTATCCAGTGATGGGGTAAATCCTAGCAGTTTCCCTGAGTCTAAATTTTCCCCAAATTCAACTATTACATAGCCGATTCTGTCTTCTATGGATGCTGGTGGAACTACGATCGCACTTTCTCCCAACCAAACCGGGCGGCATTCTAATTTACCCATCCCTGGTAACACTAAATCAGCAATATCCCACTGGGCACGGACGACTGGATGCCAACTATCGCCTTGAATTAAATCGGGTTCGTAGGCTTGCCATTTGAGGTAACTATAGACAACATAAACTGCTAAAGTATTCACATAAACTCGTTTGGCAGCCTCATGCTTTGTCAATTCAGGAGCGAGTTGCAGAGTTTCGGCAGCAAATTTTCGAGCGGTGCGGTGAGCATCAGTACCTAGTGGAACTGTCAATAGCGTTGGGTTTGTGCTTTGCATAATTTAATCTTCTCTTGTGTATCCTAGCTCTAATGCGATCGCTTGGAGCAAGGGGCGACAGTTCCTTTCCCAGTGTGATTTTAGAGTTTGGTAGTTGATGTTAAATTCTTTGGCGATCGCAGTAAACTTGTCAGGCGTGGTTTTAAACAGCACCTTTAATGTGATCACTTGACAGTTACACTCTGGATGATTTTTAGGATGACAGGATCGAAATTTCCCATCGGGGTCTTCTTGGACGTATTGTTCTAGCTGTTGAATAATATTCTGATAATTTTCTTGCTCTAAAAGTGCGATATAGCCATCCAAACCACTGCGGGTAGGAGGGGAAAAACTTGTTTCTGAAAGCACATCCAGCAACGCGGTTGTAGTATCTGAGCCTCCTATGAGGGCATCTAAACTGTAGGTGGGCGGTTGAGAAGGTAAATTCAAATCCTTAATGCGCCACTCTAGGTAACTATTTATCCATTGTCGCAGTCGTCTTGACACATTCGGATCGCTAAGCTTGAAGTTCGAGCAAATGCTTTTGTTCACCCATACCCAGGTTTTATTTAAGGCGTCTAAATAATCGGGATGTGCAGATCGCAGTAGTCCGGGAAGTTCCTGCAGTTCGGCGAGCAATCGGTTCATCGCTTTGCGCCTTTGGGAGCTGTTTTGGGGATACTCGCATACCTCCTCAATTAGTTGGCGCAGCAGTTGATCCATAGGTGTTAAATTAATTATTTGAGTTCTAAAATCATTGTTGCACCGCTTGGAGATTCTCCGCTAACCAAAGGATGCTCTGTGTTCTGCGTAGACCCAAAAGTTAGAGTTAGATCGTGTCCGATCGATAAACCATAATATCCCGGTCGGGGCGGGTTTTTGAGATTGTCCATTATTGGCAGGTATTGTTGGTGAACCCGCCCTTACAAAAATCCCGATCGCTCGGTTAGAGAGTCGATGGTAGGGTGTCCCCCACCATCTCTCCTACAAAACCGTGCTTGCGACTGTCGGGTAAGAGAGCCTACGTCGCCGTATCTCCCTCCCCTAAGAACCGGACTTGACACTTGTCGCATCATCCGGCTCAAGCCTTTGCCTTCACAGTACGTTTACCACTGTGTACCACTTTATGACAGATTTTGTGTAGGTGCTGGAGATTGTCGATGTCATCCGAGCCTCCTTTTGTCATTGGTACTATGTGATGTGTTTCGATAGCTTCACCATTGCTAAGATATTCGCCACAGATAGGGCATTTCCCTCCTTGATTGTGGGCAATTTGGTAATACTTAGACCCTTTTTCCCAGATGGTTTTCCCAGATTTTGCGGCTCTTTTAGCCCAGTATTTTGTTAGGTTGGGGTCATCTGGGGATGCTGTTCCTTTTACCTTTATGTGGCGTTCGATGGGTATTTTAGCTATGTTAAATAGGCTAATTTCCTTGTTGTTACCTTTTCTGTCCTTGACATTGCAGGTAAACTCCCACCCTTTGCCTCTAATTTTAAAGTATCGGTTGGCAATCCACCGTTTGCTCTTGTTTGGGTGTCGCCGTTTTGCCCATCGCCAAAGTGAATACCATACCTCAGAACTGATGTAGCTAAACACTTCTTTGCTGACGGCATGGCGATAGTAGTTTCCAAAGCCTCGAAGTTTGGGGTTTAATTGTTCAATGACAATTTTCTGTTCTACCGTTTTATTTCTTTTGAGCCATTCCCTGATTTCCTTAAGGAATTTCAGGACTTTCTCTTTTTGCGGTTTGATCAGTAGTTTGCCCTTGTATTGTCTGAGATTGAACCCAAGAAAATTAAATCCTTCGCTGATGTGCACGATTCGGGTTTTCTCCCTATTTAGTTGTAACCCTTTGTTGGATAGCCATTGTTCGATTTCAGGTCGGATTTTCTCTATGTCTTCTTGACAGGTAGCGGTGACGATGAAGTCGTCTGCGTATCGGACGAAACCATATCTATCGGATTTGTATGAGCCTTTGACCTTCTTGAATTGGCTCAAGAAGTTTTCCAGACCGTGTAAGCCGATATTTGCCAGTAGGGGGCTGATAATGCCTCCTTGTGGCGTTCCGCTTTGTGTTTCATGAAGTTTTCCCTTGTCTATGTATCCTGCTTTTAACCATTGCTTGATTAGGCTGCGGGCGGGGAAATTCCCTATGGAATGTAGGATGGTTTCATGAGTGATATTGTCGAAGAATCCTGATAGGTCGGCATCCAGAACCCATGTGTCTCTATTACCTTGTAGGCGTAGAAAACACTGCTCAATGGCATCGTGGCAACTTCTTCCGACTCTGAATCCATAACTGTTTGCCTCGAAAAGAGCTTCCCAGATTGGTTCTAGAGCGTTCTTAACTATGGCTTGTGCTACTCTATCCTTGATGGTGGGGATGCCTAATGGTCTTTGCTTCCCATTGGCTTTTGGTATATATACTCTTTTGGTGGGTTTAACCTTCCATAGTGTGTGCTGCCCCATTTCTCGGATGAGTTTTACCCGTTGTTCAGGTGTTAATGCTACCTCCTTGTCCACACCTGCTGTTCGTTTTCCTTGATTCAGTTGGGTAACTTTACGCACTGACAAAATTAGATTGTCGAAGCTTCTTAACATCAGTTTTGTGAGGCTTCTGACCTGATTCCACTGACCGTTCTGTGTGGCACGATAAATCCGTTTCCTCAGATTCTTAACATTCTTGACGATTGATTTCCAGTCAATCTGTGACCAGTCGTTAAGTTGTCCAGAGCCTCCGATAACCATAGTGGTTTCCATCTTTCAATCTCCGTTTAGTTTCTTTGAATCCTGTTTATCGTTTAAGACCTGTCAGAAGTGGGCTACCATTTTCAGGCGGTGTGATGTTGGGATATTCCTCAACCCTTATCCTCTGCATTACACAGGGCGTTCGCTTTCTATGACTTCCTTTACCCCCTAGACAATTCGGCTGTGATTACTCTTGGCTTACTCTCTTGTTTCGACCTTAAGAGAGAGTCTATTGGGCTTACCGTGTTTCGCTTTTGATGACCTGCGAAAAAGGTTAGGGTTCGACTCATACTCCGATAGCTTTTTGAACTTCTTTATTAGACAGCGAAACTTCTAATAATCAGCTATTTACCTTTTGGTTAAGGTGTTCCAGCCTGATTTCACCTTTTCGTGTATCACGGGGCTAGATTAGTCGTTTACTTATCGTTAACCCTTCCTTTTCTTCCTCTTGCATACACTACCGATTTAGGCTATCAGCTTAGATGCTTGTGTGGTCTGCACTCCAACGATTTTATTACTTACTTTCGTTGTGACCGGACTCGGATTGAGTCTTTTACACGAGGACTGAGGAGAAGTACCTCAGAGAGAGACGGCTCTCTACTCATCAAATGCGACTTTGCACGTCGCGCTTCACCGCACACGGCTCCTGGGTGATGTAATCCTGGTTATGGATACAGTACGAGCGCATCAAGAGATGATTTCTACC
>NZ_JAUBTG010000095.1:0-11653 GCF_036702395.1 Microcoleus sp. D3_18_C2
TTTGCCCAAAAATAGCTCAAAACCTCTGCCCTAGTATTTTTGGGTATTTATACTCATTGCAAAAGTGACACGCTCCCCTTCACAACAGAGGTGCCAGACAGACATGGAAAACCCAAAATAGTATCTGTAAGAAAAATTTCTCAGATACCAATTATACGCCATATCAAAGTCAAAGACACCTCATCACCCGATGACCCCACCCTAGCCAAATACTGGGAACAACGGCGAACCTCCACCGGAAAAATTCGATGGGATAAAAAGTCCAAATACTTTAAAGTCGCTGAAAACCAGAAATGGAAATGCCCAGTATGTGGCGAAAATCTGTTCAACGGAGAAGAACTACATCTTCATCACATAACGAAAGTTAAAGATGGAGGTACAGAAGATGAGGTCAATCTCGTCCATGTACACAAAGCCTGTCATATACACATACACACAGGTAAGCAATCTGGAAAGCCATAGGCTTGAGCCCTATGATGCGTAAGTATCAAGTACGGTTCTTAGGGGAGGGGGATATGGTGACATATGCCTCCTTACCCGACATCCTTGCCATCATCCACGTCTTTAGCAGCCGACTCTATGGTTTGCGAAAATACAAATCTGCTATCAAAGAAGATTCGAGTTTACCCGGAAACCAAGCTAGCAGCGAAGTGGAGGAGTTGGATTGCAGCAAGTAGATGGTGTTACAATCAAGCAATTGCTATCCTGAAAGATGAAAAAATTGGTAAGTATGGCTTAAGGAAGAAAATAATGGACTCAGCCCCTAGTTGGGTGTCTGAACAACCTTACAATCCGCGTCAAATGGCAGTGTTCCAAGCTTTTGAAGCACACAAAGCAGCTAAAAAGACAAAAGGAACGGCAAAATTTAGAAGCCGTTTCGACGCATCTGAGACTATCCGATTTCAAACGTCCAATTGGAAACTAGGAACTTTTTACCCACTTTCTACTAAGGAACTAACATTCAAGTCATCGGAGCCCATTATCGAGGTAATGCAGCACGAACCGACACTTAGCTTGATTAACAGGCAATGGTTTATTTGCTATGCAATTGATGTACCAAAAATCAAGCCAATTGAGAGCGATTTAGTTATTGCTTTAGATCCGGGTGTCAGAACTTTTCTTACTGGTTTTGATGGTAGTGACTTCATCGAAATAGGAAAAAACGATATCGGTCGTATCTATCGCCTAGCAAGGCATCTAGACAAATTAATGTCCCGTATTGGAGTAAGTAAAGGGAGAGAGTTCAAGCGACTAAGGTATTGCCTGCGAAAATCAGCAGCCCCAATCAGGAGCAAGATTAAAAACTTGGTCAATGAACTACACAAGAAAGCTGCAAAATATTTGACAAGCAAGTACAAGTTAATTTTCTTGCCAACCTTTGAGACACAACAAATGGTCAAAAAAGGCAAACGCAGGTTGGCGACTAAAACGGCTAGAGCGATGGTTACGTTGAGCCATTATCGCTTTAAACAAACGTTGAAGCATCAAGCTACCAAGCATGGTGGTGTTGTAGTAGACGTGACAGAAGAGTACACATCGAAAATCTGTTCCAAATGTGGACACGTTCATTCTAAATTAGGCGGGTCTAAAATATTTAAATGTCCAAAGTGCGGACACACTCTGGACAGGGACAAAAATGGCGCTTTCAATATTTTATTGAAAGCTTTGAGAGATACCTCCTTGATAGGAGAGCTTGCTGCTTTTTCTATCTTGCCATACACGGTGATTCCTGGCTTAGTTCGGGATTTACCGGGTTAAATGTATCTGGTAAAGCTGATGGGCTGCAATATAAGTCCCGACAACTTCCGGGACTAAGTAGCGGAGGTCGAGCCTTTCGGCGCAGCAGCGGCGGATGTGGCTGGACGAAATCTCGATCGCACGCATGGACAGCACTTCCCAGCGAATTTCCACGTCCACAAGAGCCATTTGTTCGGCAACTCGTCGGCCCACAGCAGTCGCCTGAACCTGCATCCTGTCTCCCCCGGAATCGAGGGGTTTTCCACCCGGATAATCTCCCCACTCGGACAGTCCCCCACTCTCCTTGCTTTCTGCTGTCACTCGATCTCCGTGAGTCGGACGTGGGGCCACCAACCAGTCGCACAACCGGGCAATTTCGGCGCACCGGTGCCATTTGGGAAGAGTAAGGAGTGCGTCACTACCAATAATCCAGTACCAGCGATGATCGCCGGGATACAATTTTTGCAAATACAGCAGGGTGTCGATCGCAAAACAACTGCCTCTGGGATTGGCCGACCGCGGCGAAATTACGAAGTCTGGCCGATCGGCGATCGCCAGAGCAAGCATTTCCCGCCGCTGCTCAAAACTTGCCAAATCCGGGCGCTCTTTGTGAGGAGGAGAGCGATCCGGTACCCAAATGACTCGATCGAGAGCAAATTGACTCGCAGCCGTTTCGGCTACCAACACGTGACCCCAGTGAACCGGGTCAAAAGTCCCGCCCAAAACCGCTATTTTCCCCATATTTCCCCCAAATCAGGATTAATACAGACATCGCGCCAATTTTCTGTTTATACGCTTTTAACCATAAGCTCGTTTATGAGAAAACCCTCGCTTTACATCGGCGACAAACCCCTAGACGACCCTAGTTTCGACGATCGTCCTGGACGCTGAAACCGGTTTTTTCAACCCCCTTAATTCGTCCAAACCTTCAATAAGACTTAAAAAACCCGCTTCTGAGCGTCGGAGTGGTTTCGGGACTGGATGATTAACCTTGCCAATATTAATCCCAACTTGTTTCTCGTTTTGCGATCGACCGCCTGAGCATTCGTTTGTGGGCTACCGAAAAAGTTTTGACGGTAGATATACTTAGCGCACTGGTAAAAATTTTAAGGACTGCCAAGAGCGTCGATCGGCTTCTCGATCAAAACCAATGATTTGGTTTGATCTATGGCTTTGCGACTATTTCGACAAACTGCATAACTTGTATATATACAATAAAGTCAGAATATATACTATAGCTGCGATCGTGTCAATCTCTCACTTTCAAGAAAAAATGACCGTAGGAGTAGATAAATGACTACAAAATGAGCGAAATTTTGTTGTTCGTGGTAGTGTTTGTAAATCCTTATGGGTTTTACCCTCAATCTTGGTAGAAAGGTTGTGGGGCTTTTGCTGCCGTATCCCAGCACAGCAGGCGGATAGAAATAGAAAGAATGCAGGAGTATGCAACCACCCAAAATTAGTCTATTGGCCCCGACCCCAGACCCCGTTTTCTGTTACCTGCAATTTTCGAGCTGTGACTGTTCCGGAAAACTACTCGGTACTAAGTCATATAGGATACAAGACAAACATCTCTACAAGTCCCTCAAATCTAGGGACACGCAGAGAATTTTGTACAAAATCTCTAGCGAACTGTATCCTGAAAAAACAATTCTTGATATGATATCGCGTGTTATTGGCGTGGTGTGGTGTGTGAGGAGCAAAGATGCCGAGTTCTGTTGATTTTAGCGGTAGACCATTTCATTTCATCGGCATTGGTGGGATTGGGATGTCAGCCCTTGCCTACATTCTAGCTAAACGCAAGTTGCCTGTGTACGGCTCGGACATTAAATCGAGTCACATAACCGAGCGCTTGCAAGGAATGGGAGCTCATATTTTTTGGAGTCAAGACGCCAGCAATTTTGAATTATTTGAAACGGCCCTTAACGGTAGCAGTCCCGACTGCGGGCAACAGGAAAGAGCAGTATCCTCGATAGTCGCGGGTACGGTAGGAACTTCTGTCGCGACAGCCGAAGCTGTCCAATTTAACGGCAACGGTTCAAGCGCCCAAGCAATTCCGGGATTGCCTCAAGTAGTATGTTCGACGGCTATTCACCCAGCCAATGCCGAATATCGAGCTGCTTTAGATTTGGGCTGTCCGATTTTTCATCGATCGGATGTGTTGGCAGCGTTAATTCAAGATTACCAAAGCATAGCCGTAGCCGGGACTCACGGCAAAACTACTACTAGCAGCTTAATCGGCTTCATGCTGATGGCTGCGGGTCTAGACCCGACGATCGTAGTAGGAGGCGAGGTAAATGCTTGGGAAGGCAATGCCCGTTTGGGGGAAGGCCCCTACTTAGTGGCCGAGGCTGATGAATCCGACGGTTCTCTCGTTAAGCTAGTAGCCAAAATTGGCATAGTAACGAACGTGGAACTGGATCATCCAGACCATTACGATACCCTTGACCAGGTAATAGACACATTTAAGGTGTTTGCCCAAAACTGTCAAACCTTGGTGGGCTGCATTGACGACCAAATCGTCAAAGATTCCCTTCAGCCTAATGTCAGTTATAGCTTGCAGCCGGACAGCGGTGCTGACTACACGGCATCGGGCGTGGAGTACGGGGCCGAAAGTACCAAGGCCCGAATTTGGGAGCGAGGAGCTTTCCTGGGGGAAATGGAGTTGAAGTTGCTGGGTACACACAATCTCAGCAATGCACTAGCTGCGGTAGCAGTAGGCCGATTGTTGGGGTTAGAGTTTTCGGCGATTGCCAAAGCGATTGCTGGCTTTGAAGGAGCTCGTCGCCGTTTTGAGGTGCGGGGTTTTCACAATGACATCCTGTTTGTGGACGACTACGCTCACCATCCTAGCGAAATTCGTGTCACCTTGGCGGCCGCTCGCTTGCGTATCGAAGGTAGCGAAAAAAATCCCAAATCCCGAAGAGTGGTTGCAATTTTTCAACCCCACCGTTACAGCCGGACTCTGACATTTTTGCCAGAATTTGCTCAATCTTTTGGGGATGCTGATTTGGTTGTGGCTTGCGATATTTATAGTGCTGGGGAACCAAATTTAGGAGAGATTAGCGGGCAGCAGGTTGCTGATTTGATTGCTAAAGAAGGCCGAGAGGTTGAGTTTGCGCCTTCCCTAGAGTCAGTCACTCAGTTT
This sequence comes from Microcoleus sp. D3_18_C2, assembly GCF_036702395.1. Classification (NCBI taxonomy): domain Bacteria; kingdom Bacillati; phylum Cyanobacteriota; class Cyanophyceae; order Oscillatoriales; family Microcoleaceae; genus Microcoleus; species Microcoleus sp. D3_18_C2. The sequence goes on from NZ_JAUBTG010000095.1 coordinate 4,886, forward strand.
TTAACCCAAAATCTGCAACCGGGGGATTTGGCTCTGTTTTTGGGCGCTGGTAATCTGAATCAGATTATTCCAGAGGTTATGGCTTTTTATCAAGAAGCCGATCGCCCCGATTAGCTCGCGAACAGAGTAGAGTCGATCGACATTATGGCGTTGCACTTTGTGTCGAAACTTCTGTCGGACGGCTCGCTCAAAGGGGCGACATAAGTTAGCTAAATGGATTTTCAACCCTGTCTTCGAGCGAAGGTATTTTTAAGGATTTTCAAGATGGTGACTATCTCGAATGACTCCTCTGTTAAGGACAATCGGCGAGTGTATTCTCCTATTTCTTTGCGGGGAACTGATTGCAAGATTAACTCCCAAGTTTCGCTGGCGGGCCTGACTTCCTTCCGAGTCGGTGGCCCCGCCGAGTGGTACGTTGCTCCCCGCAGTATGGAGGCTTTGCAAGCGAGTTTTGCCTGGGCACACGATGAAGGGGTGCCGGTGACTCTGCTGGGTGCGGGTTCTAATTTGTTGGTGAGCGATCGGGGTTTGTCCGGTTTGGTCGTCGGCACTCGCTACCTCAAACAGGTGAATTTTAACCCAGAAACAGGTCAAGTTACGGCGGGGGCGGGGGAGTCAATTCCCCGCCTTGCTTGGTTGGCGGCTAAACGGGGCTGGAAAGGTCTAGAATGGGCAGTCGGCATACCGGGTACGGTGGGAGGGGCTGTGGTGATGAATGCAGGCGCTCACAGAGGCTGTACTGCTGATATTCTAGTCAATGCTCGCGTCCTATCCCCCGGTGGTAAGGTGGAAATTCTGACTCCCCAAGAGTTGGAGTACCGCTACCGGACTTCGGTGCTGCAAGGGGGCGATCGGCTAGTAACAGAAGCGACTTTTCAGTTACAGCCGGGATTCGACCGATCGCAAGTAATGGCAGAAACTAATGACCATTTCAGCCAGCGGCGGACAACTCAACCTTACCACTTACCGAGCTGTGGCTCAGTCTTCCGTAACCCTGGCCCCAAGACGGCAGGTTGGTTCATCGAACAAGCGGGACTGAAGGGATATCAGATCGGCGGTGCACAAGTAGCTCAGCGCCATGCTAATTTTATTCTTAACTGCGGGTCGGCAACGGCCAATGATATTTTTCAAGTGATCCGCCACGTTCAACAGCAAGTCGAGCAGCGGTGGTCGCTGTTGTTGGAGCCAGAAGTTAGAATACTGGGAGAGTTTCCCTTCTAAGGCATCATTGAAGTAATACGGAAACGGCAGACTGCCAGCCCACACACCATCACAAAGTAGTTGTCAAGAACCTCAGCCCTGACGGCATGAGGCTTGAAAGAGAAATCTAACAAGCCATCTTGACCCGCCTAAGTCTTAACTGACTACGTTTTTTGAGTCACGACACCGGGCGAATGCGAAGCTAGTTCCCTGCTCTGTCGCTAGTAGTTAAACAGTTCTAAGGTAACAGGAACAGTGCTCCTAGCCTAACAAGCTCAGAAAACATTGGCAAAGCTAACTTTACCCCAGAAATGGGAGATTGAGGACAACCATATCCTCACGGGGGGCAACTACCCCCCTACCCCGCAAGGGGATTAAAATTAAATGTAAAGCCGTCCTGTAAGGACGGGGTTTCAGACCAGAGGAATTTTGATGACAAAATCAGGACAAGGATTTGGCTTCGGCCTGGGCAAAATGAAAGAACTGACTGAAGCTTTCAAAAAAGCTCAGCAGGTTCAAGAAGGAGCTAAAAAGCTCCAAGAAGAGTTGGATGTCATGGAAATTGAGGGAACTGCCGGCGGTGGCTTGGTCAAGGTTTTTCTCAGCGGCAACCAAGAACCCCGCCGCGTGGAAATCTCACCGGATGCCCTCGGTGAAGGTGCTGAGGTGGTTTCTGAACTCGTCACGGTGGCGATGCAGGATGCTTACGCTAAGTCTACGATGACGATGCGGGAGAAAATGGAAGAACTCACCGGGGGACTAAATCTCCCCGGTTTCGGTTAGTCATTAGTCATCAGTCATTAGTTGTTAGCTATCTGTGTTTAAAAACAAATCTATAGCTAATGACTGATTGATTTCTCTGAAGCACAAAACGTTGGGAAAAAGGGGAAAGTAAAAATTTTCTTTCTTCCCTTCCCATTAAAAATTACCAATTACTAATTATCAATTAAATGTCTTATAAATTATTGTTTGTATGCCTCGGAAATATCTGCCGATCGCCCTCAGCAGAAAATATTATGAATCACTTAATCGAACAAGCTGGTTTGAGCGATCGCATCACCTGCGATTCGGCTGGAACTGCTAGCTATCACATTGGCAGCCCCCCTGACAGGCGGATGGCATTGGCGGCGAAGAAGCGAGACATTGAATTGCTAGGCGAAGCCCGCCAATTTACCAGGAAAGATTTTGAAAATTTTGATTTGATTCTGGCTATGGATCGGGACAATTATCGCAATATTCTTGCCTTGGATGCGGCTGGAAAGTATAAAGATAAAGTGCGACTGATGTGCGATTTTTGCCAGAAATACGACCTTAAAGAAGTGCCAGATCCTTACTACGGTGGCCCGGAGGGATTCGATCGAGTAATTGATTTGCTGCACGATGCTGCCGAGGGTTTGTTGGAGTACGTTATCAATCAGGAAAAATTAACAATTACCAATTAACAGTTACCAATTACCAATTACCGACTAAATGGTGTTCCATCGCAAAGCGAACGAGTTCTGCACGGTTGTTGCTGTCAGTTTTTCTGAACAAGCTGCTGACGTGCTTTTCGACAGTTCGAGGGCTGAGGTGGAGTGTGGAGCCTATTTGAATATTAGAAAGACCTTCTGTCAGCAAATCTAGCACTTGTCGCTCTCGCTGAGTCAAAGTCGGAGCATTTTGGCTGGGAGATGCCCGTGAAGCGGAGCTATCTCGTAGGGAATCGCCTGTGTTTGACTTTTGAGTTAAAAAATCTGCTTCTGGCTTGTCATTGGCTCTGCTGCGTGCCTCTGTTGGCATTGGTTCGGGTTCCGGGGAACGAGAGGGGGCCTGAGCGATTAGAGCGTAGCGATCGAGCAAAGAGCGAATTACCGCCCCCAATTCTTGGAGTTCAAAAGGCTTAGCCAGATAATTGTCACACCCCATCTGATAGCCGCGAATCCGTTCCTCCGTGCTCGTGCGTTCGGTCAAAAAAATCACCGGCAGCAAGCGGAAAGCGGGACGAGTCCGAACTCGCCGTACAAATTCGTAGCCATCCATTTCGGGCATTGTAATGTCGGTAACAATCAAGTGGGGCCCAAATTCATCTACCAAGCCTAAAGCTTCTTTGCCGTTCTCAGCAGCGATTACAGAGTATCCGGTAATTTCTAGATAATCGGTAATCGACAAGCGAGTCGCGAAATCGTCGTCAGCAACCAGAATCGTTAATGGCATGGGGGAATTAAAAATTAAACATTAAAAGTGAAATTAGTCACTTTTAATGTTTAATTCTACTGTTTAATTCTCTTGATAGCTTGCAGTTAAAGTAGCCGGTTGTCCTAATTTGCCCTCCAAAGCTACGCCGCGCCCGTTGGCTGCCAAATGTCGCAGAGTTTTATAAATTGTCTCGATTTGCTCTGGTTTCCCTGCTTTTTTGGCTATTTCTGCTACAGACAGAGGTTTTTGGGCGTCTTTGAGCACTTGCAGTACCCGTTGCTGCAAATCCAATACAGCAGCGGCCGCTTTTTTGCCTGCTTCAACCCCTGGCTGGTGATAGGCATTGACATTCACCAAGGAACCGTAAAAACCTACTGCTCTTTCGTAGAGGGCGATTAATGCTCCTACTGTCTCCGGGTTGACTTGGGGAATTGTGACAGTAATGGAATCTCGGTGATTTTCGTACAAAGCTTGTCGAGTTCCCTGCAACAAACCCGACAAATAATCTCCTGAAGTGACGCCGGTTTCTACTTCTGGGGAAATGCCTTGCCTGTCTTGCAAAACTTCGATAAATGTTAGGAAGAAATTCGGCACGCCGTCTCGCAGTTGCTGGACGTAGGCGTGTTGGTCTGTGGTGCCTTTGTTGCCGTAAACTGCGATTCCTTGATGAACTGTGTTGCCGTCTAAATCTTCCTGTTTGCCGATCGATTCCATGACTAATTGCTGCAAGTAGCGGCTGAACAATAGCAGTGAATCTTTATACGGCAAAACTACCATATCTTTTTCGCCACGTCCGTTGCCAGCAAAATACCAGGACATTGCTAACAAGGCGGCGGGATTATGTTTGATTTCGGTGGTTCTGGTAGCTTCGTCCATGACTTTAGCGCCGTCGAGCATCGCCCGAATGTCGATGCCTTGCAAAGCTGCGGGCAAAAGTCCGACTGCTGACAATTCGGAAGTGCGTCCTCCCACCCAATCTGCCATTGGAAAAGTGGTAATCCAGCCTTCGGATTTGGCTAATTTGTCGAGTTGGCTGTCAACTCCGGTGATGGCAATTGCTTGTTTGGCAAAATCGAGTTTTTCGGCTGCGAAGACTTTTTGAACTTCGATCATCCCGTTGCGCGGTTCGGGGGTGCCGCCGGATTTGGAGATAGTAATTACTAGGGTGCTGGCGAGTTTGTCTTTGATTTTGTTGAGGACTCGATCGATCCCAGCCGGATCTGTGTTGTCGATAAAATGTATTGCTAGGGGCGGAATGTCTGGGGATAAAGCTTCGGCGACAAATTGGGGGCCGAGGGCCGAGCCGCCGATGCCGATCGAAATTATGTCGGTAAATTGCGGAGCAAAGGGCGGTTTAATATCGCGGTTTTGAACTTTCTTGACAAATGCTTCGACTTGTGATATTCCTTCGACTATTTCTTGTTTTAATTCTGGAGTGGGAGCTAAATCGGGGTTTCGCAGCCAGTAGTGGCCCACCATGCGGTGTTCGTCGGGATTGGCGATCGCACCTGCTTCTAAAGCTGCCATGTCTTTGAAAGCTTTGTCAAATTTGGGCTTCAGTGCTGCTGCGAAAGCGTCGTCGAATCCCATGCGGCTGATATCGAGGTAAAGTCCCAATCCCTCGTGATAGTAAAGCCAGTCTTGATAGCGTTGCCAGAGTGCTGCGGCGTCCATAGGAATTCTCTACAATTTTTTTAATGTTCGATCGGCGTCGTCAGGAATCAACCAATTGTAGTTTAAAACGATCTGATGTACGGCTTTTGCAGAATCCCAATAAATTTAAGCATTAATCGTCTGAAGGCAGCCGGAGCCGAAGGCAGTCAGAGCATTCGGCAGAATTAAACAATAAAAATATGACTTGGGCAACAGTCTTAGTAGGTAGATATCTCATTAATGGTCACACCCCATAGATAGATGGAAGCGGCACAGAAATTTAACTGTGGTCGGCGTTGGCGTTTGAGTCATGGTTTCACAATGTTCAAATTCGGGCGATCGGGTTCTGTAAAATAGGTATTGCGGTCAGGTTAAATATACTTTTAGCTGTCACTCAATAATCGGCTAAAAATATAATTAACAACTGTCAACTATCGGAAGTGTAGTATAATATACAGATATTAGAATTAAAGTGCGATCGACTATGCTTGCTCTATCTCCCGAATTAAAAGAAAGGTTAGCAACTCCGCTCAAAATCGGCGATTTTGAAGTTAAAAGCCGCGTCTTGCAATCGCCATTATCCGGCGTTACCGATTTGGTATTTCGCCGCCTGGTGCGCCGCTACGCGCCGGATTCGATGATGTACACGGAAATGGTGAACGCTACGGGTTTGCACTACGTGAAGCAACTGCCGAGAATTATGGAAGTTGACCCGAACGAGCGCCCGATTAGCATTCAATTGTTTGACTGCCGGCCGGATTTCTTGGCAGAAGCGGCCCAGAAAGCAGTGGCAGAAGGAGCGGATACTGTTGATATTAATATGGGCTGTCCGGTTAACAAAATTACTAAAAACGGCGGCGGTTCTTCCCTGCTGCGAGATCCGGAAACAGCCGAGGCAATTGTGCGGGCAGTTGTGGAAGCGGTAGATGTTCCTGTCACGGTTAAAACTAGGATTGGTTGGACTGACAAAGAAATTAATATTTTGGAATTTGCGAAGCGGATGGAAGATGCGGGTGCAAAAATGATTACCGTGCACGGCCGCACTCGATCGCAAGGTTACACCGGCCCGGCAAAATGGGAGTGGATTCGCCGAGTGAAAGAAGTTTTATCGATTCCAGTTATTGCTAACGGGGATATTTTTTCAGTGGAAGCAGCGATGCGATGTCTGGAAGAAACCGGCGCCGATGGAGTGATGTGTTCGCGGGGAACTTTGGGCTATCCTTTTTTGGTGGGAGAAGTTGATTATTTCTTGAAAACTGGTGTGGAAAAGATACCTCCGACACCAATTGAACGCCTCGAATGTGCTAAGGAACATTTGCGGGCTTTGTGGGAATATAAAGGTGAAAGCGGTGTCTGCCAAGCGCGCAAGCACTTAACCTGGTATGCTAAGGGTTTCCCCGGCGCTGGGGAATTGCGGGGCGTGTTGGCTGTGGTAGAAACGGTTGAACAAGGTTGCGATTCGATCGATCGCGCGATCGATCAATTGCCCGCAAGTTGAAATAAACTTAGATATTGCACCATTTTTAATAAGCCTTTCACGGGCGGGCAGGATGCCCAACCCCTACTCCCCACACTAAAATCTAATCTTTGTGGAACAGGCATCTTGCCTGTTCTTGAAAATGGTGCAAGCTGAAATAAACAAAACCCACCTCTGCGGGCTAAGATTTAACTAATGCGAATGGGAAGTCCCGCGCTCTACCGAAGGTGAGCGTCGGGATGAAAATGAGTCAGAAAATAAAT
>NZ_JAUBTG010000096.1:0-11496 GCF_036702395.1 Microcoleus sp. D3_18_C2
GTCCCGCCCGTCCAAAAAGGACGGGCGGGACGCCCATCCCACTTTCAAGAGTGGAAGTTATTTAATTGTCATTCCTAAACAAACAAAGTCCGCCTTCGCGGACTTGAAGAGAAGATTTTTAATTACTAAGGACTATTCTTTGCGCTCGATTGCTACAGTCAAATGAGCCGCAACTGCCCCCACTGTAGCAAGTACAGCAGCAATGGGAAAGACTACTGATCCTGCAACGCCACCTACCAATCCCGCCATCAGCGGAATGTCTGCCAAAGTCCGCCCTTGCGAGTTTTTGATGACGAGGCGGCGGAGTTTTCCTTGCTGAATTAGTTCTTTGACTTTGCCAATTAGGCTGTCGCCGCTAATCTTAAATTCTTCCACTCTGACTTTTTCCTCGGTTGCAAATTCTGAGGTGAATACATGAGTTTCAACTGTTGGGTTGGCTGAATTTCCGGCCGCTGCTGTTTCGTCTTGTAGAATTGTTACTTGTTGTTCTAGTTGTGAGTTCATTTTGTGTAAGGGCGGGTGAAAACCAGCCGTTTAATTTCTATACCCTTATCTTCGGCGATCGCACTTGGGAATGACAGGCAAGGAAACCCTACAATCTGCATTCGTACTTTCCACCCCCGCCTTTTTACTCAAAAGATTATTTTTGTGGCGTTATATCAGGGCGGGTTTATCTCTTCCGAAAGGTAGAGAAGATATTAGTTTAAACAACCCGTCTCTACATACCAGTAAGGTGCGTACTGCTAGTCATGTCAAGGTGGCGGCTGTCTGTTGAATCCTTAAGTTGAACACCGATCGGCGATCGCTTGCACTTACCCAGAAAGCTAACGATTTTGCTTGCCTAATCTCGGCTGAAAACAGATAACCTTAACGGACTTTTCGCTGATCTGTTTAAGCAGTCGATCGGCACGACTTCTTATCAATACCCGATCGCGCAACGGGTAAAACGGGAGAAGCAGTTGTTGAAATAAAAAGAGCGATCGATTATGGAAGCGCGATCGCGGTTATTTGACTAACGATAGTTTGAGCCGTAGAGAGAATTTCCAAGGCGGCGAATCGGGTTGAAACTGCGATCGATCGCCTGTCTAGCAGCAACTATATCTCCATAAGATTGTATAATAGCAGGTAACAATGAGACTTCTATTTTGCATCTTTACATAAATTTATCGTTAATAATTCCATTGATTCAGAACCACAAACTGATTATTGAGTTTATATTCGGCTGTCTCTAAATTATCAATTGCCTTCACTATCGCCTGATAACTCATATTCTTAGAAGCTTCAGAATTTTGATATACTGCCAAAATTCCTGAATGTTCTGGGTTCGCTTGATGCAATTGCTGAAAGTCATCACAATTACGTGTAAGCACCACTCTATCATTTTCTCTGGCAGCGTCTAGCACGACTGAATCTGGATGATTCATTAAATCCAATGTATTGACTGTGGCTACATCGTGACCGGCTGCCTGAAGAAGATTGACTAAATACTTTGCTTGAGAGTCTTCGTCAAGCAGCATTCGTAGACTCAACTTGGACTCCTTTTACTTCCAATCGATAGCGTTCCTCGTCTGCTTCTAATTTTAAAAGTTCTTGATTATTCTCACAGTAATCAATCACCTCATAGATAGCAGAAAGTGGTAAATCCCAGTTTTCGGCGGCTTGTTCGGGTGACATCTGATTGGCAGTCATGTCTCGCCAAATAGTCGATGCCAGTAATTTACGTCCCTTAATGTAAAGTTGTTTGCGCCAAGGATGAGGACGTGCAATTAAATATTGCCAATTCTCGATTTCTGGTGTACTTTGCAGGGATTGAACGATCGCACCTAGCAGGGCAAGGCGATCGCTGACTGATAGTTGGCTGGCTTTTTCTTTAAGCTCTTGCAAGGACATAAAAAAATACTCCAACAAAGGTTGGTATTTGAATTATAGTACAAGGGGAGCGCGACCGCGACTATTTGACTACCGATAGTTTGAGCGGTAGAGAGAATTTCAGGACGGCGAATCGGGTTGGAACTGCGCTCGATCGCCCGTTTACTGATTAGATCGACTCGTCTACTTAGCAGTGCTTCGAGTTCTTCCTGCATTTGGGCGTGATCGAGTAAACCCCTTTTGGCTATGGGGGCAAAGGCAATTAGGATATCGATGTCGCTGTCTGCATGAAAGTTGTCGTGAAGGACAGAACCAAAGAGGGAGAGTTCGATGATTTGCCACTGTTGGCAGAATTTGGTGATTTGTTCAATTGGCAGGGCGATCGGGCTTTTCATTCAGCCTCCTCAATCTTTCTCTAGAGCCATTTCAGCAAATAGTTTCGGTAATTTACAGGTTTGACACCAAGAGCTTATAGAGCGAATTGAGCGATCGTGCTTTTGTACAGTACGATCGCGTGGCTCGATCGCAGAGCGCGATGGTGAGCAATGCTGCGGCCGCTGGGTGGTCAAAAGTTGTCATAAAACTTCTTGCAATTGCAAATCCGGTTTGAATACTCCTTTTATCTATTGGTCTTGGAAGACTAACTTTGTTTGTTTAGTCGCGATTTAAATCTCATAATTATCGAGGGGAAACAACCCGGATATGATTTGTTTACCGCCTAGCCGCTTTTTAGCACCTTGTGTTAGTGTATTTTTAAGCATGGTTTGGCGCTTGATGCACTCTAAATAATTTCGCAATGTGGGCCTCTGATTCTTGAAACTCATGTTACTAATAAAACTGTGTTTTTGCGGTTCATTGTGAGTTGCTCCGGCGGCGACTGTGTTGTGAATTAGAAGTTAAACGGCTCCGTGCGAGCGTCAGAATCTAATTTAGAGTTTTGTACGGAATAATGTAAGAACTCGGTTGATATAATTGTAATAGTAGTTCAATAACTACTGAGAACGCACGAAAAAGTAGTCAGATATCACTCCGGCAGCAGGTGCTGTATCAACAGCTTTTAATCCGTGTGTTTTTTTTACTACCTAAATTGCCTTGCAACGACTGAGACGCTACCTAATCAAGTAGATCGTCATCTCAGAAACACTTACTTTTTTGGAGTACACAATTTTATGACCATAATAATGCAGCTCTTAATCCACTTTAGAGGTGGAGTTTCTTTTGTTAGGAGTTCTGTACTTGCGGTTGGAAAACATTTTCGACTTGGGATAATTTTGGCTTTAGCGTGTCTTGCTTGTGTTTTGAGTTATGTTCCTGCTGTTTCGCAAACTTCGCCAACTCAGTTACCTAATCCCCTAAAAATAGGAGTCAGGACTTCTGCTTACGAAATCGGCAATACTGTAAGTATAAATCAAGCGGGTGGTTTCTGTGGTACTTTTGGCGAGGAGCTAAAGCAGGAGTTAGCTAATAATGGTAAACAAATTGAAGTTGAATATTATGAGATTAAGAATGACGGTCTCGGCCACAAATACCCAAGATATCATGGTTTGAAGACAGATAATTTTCAAGAAAAAATTAATATTGAATGTGGTCCAAATTCAAAATCATCTAACAATCTGGAAACTGCTAAAGGCATTGATTTTTCAGACCCTTTCTATGAAACAGGGGTGAAGCTTCTATTACCACAGAAATTGGCTTCTGATTTAGATTTACAGTCTCGGAAGCTGAGAAGTATTAAAGTTGGTGTTGTTGAAGAAACCACAACATCACTTTTGTTGCGAGGTATTGTGGATAATATTGATAAATATGACACGAGGGATGAAGCTTTAGATGCTCTTGATGCTGAAAAAATAGAGGCATTTGCTAGCGACGCGCTTATTTTGCAGACTATCCTCGATCGGGAAACTCTCTCTAAAAGCCCATACAGACGAAAAGGATTCACTCTTTTCAAAAAAGACGGTTACTTAACAGACTCAATAGAAGAATATGTTATGGCAGTCGAGGCTAAGGAAAGATCGACATTCTCCGATGAACTAATTGACTCGATAAATCGGACATTGAAGCGAGATACAATATCTCAAGCTAAACAAAAATTAAAGCAGATTGAAAATCCTACTCCACCTGCTCCACCTACTTCAATTACTCCACCTACTCAAACTACTCCAGATATACTACGATGGTTGCAGGAGTTTTTGTCGAGTATATTTACTGAAATATTGGGTGTATTTATTACACTATTGAGTACGTTTATTATACTACTAAATCGTACAAGGCGCGGACAAAGGGAACATCTAAAACTTTTTTTGTGGATTTTATTTGCGGTATTGTGTGTATTAGGATTTATAATCATAATTGCGATTTGGCTGCAATACAAAAAGCTTTAACTCTAAGTGCGTTAGACTGTGAGTAAAGACTAATGAAATAGAATTGCTACATACAAGTGCAACCGGACTCGATCGAACTTGCGTTAAACTAAGTCAGGTAAATGACTTTGTATACTCATGACTATTTTTACTCTGCGATCGATCAAAAAAGACTTCGGCATCAAGGAACTCTTGACAGATGCCAGTTTCAGCCTGGATGAAGGCGATAAAGTCGGACTCATCGGCACAAACGGTTCCGGGAAATCAACCCTGCTGAAAATGATTGCAGGCTTGGAGTCGATCGACTCTGGCGATCGCTGGGTCAATCCAGGGTCTACAATTGTCTATCTCCCCCAACAGCCGGATTTAGACGAAAATCACACTGTCTTAGAGCAAGTATTTGCCGACAGTGGCGAACAAATGGCTTTAGTGCGCGAATACGAGGAAATTTCCGATCAATTGTCCCACGGCAAAGGCGATACAGACAAGTTGATGGCGCGTCTGTCTGCGGTGTCTGAACGCATTGATGAGGTGGATGCGTGGGATTTGGAAACCAAGGCGAAATTGATTTTGACCAAGTTGGGGATTGAGGATTTTGATGCGAAAATTGCCGATTTGTCCGGCGGCTACCGCAAGCGAATTGCCTTAGCAACAGCCTTGTTGTCCGAGCCCGATGTGTTGCTGATGGATGAACCGACAAACCACTTGGATGCGCTGTCAGTTGAGTGGTTGCAGAACTATTTGAACGGCTATCGCGGTGCTTTGCTGCTGATTACGCACGATCGCTATTTTCTCGATCGCGTTACCAATCGCATCCTAGAGATCGATCGCGGCGACCTTTACAATTATGCTGGCAATTACGCTTATTACTTGGAGAAAAAAGCCTTAGCTGAAGAATCCGCCGCCAGCAGTGTTCGCAAACACGCGGGTGTATTGCGGCGCGAATTGGAATGGCTCAAACGCGGGCCGAAGGCGCGCAGTACCAAGCAAAAAGCTCGGATCGATCGCATTAAAGATATGCGAGCCCAGGAGTTCAAAACAGCCAACGGCAAAGTCGAAATTGCCACAGCGGGCCGCCGGATTGGTAAGAAGGTTATTGAGTTACTGAATATCTGTAAAGCTTACGGCGATCGCACTTTAATTAAAGATTTTACCTACAATTTCACACCCGAAGACCGGATAGGAATTATTGGCTGCAACGGTGCGGGAAAATCGACGCTGATGGATATCATCACCGGACGCATTCAGCCGGATTCGGGTACTGTCGAAATTGGCACAACCATTCATATCGGTTATTTTGACCAGCATTCAGAGGATTTGACGCCGAACGAAGACCAGCGAGTTATTGAATACTTGAAAAGTGTGGCCGAGTTGGTGCAAACGGCGGACGGGGAAATCATTACCGCTTCTCAAATGTTGGAAAAGTTTCTGTTTCCACCGAACCAACAGTATGCACCGATTAACAAACTTTCGGGCGGGGAAAAGCGCCGATTATTTCTGTTGAAAGTGCTGATGAGTGCGCCCAACGTGCTGATTTTAGACGAACCGACAAACGACCTGGACGTGCAGACTTTGGCGGTTTTGGAGGATTATCTCGAAGATTTTAACGGCTGCGTAATTGTGGTGTCCCACGATCGCTATTTTCTCGATCGCACGATCGACATGGTTTTCGCATTGGAACCTGGCGGCAATTTGCGCTTGTATCCCGGCAATTATTCAGTGTATTTAGATTACAAGAAAGCCGAAGAAGCCAAGGAAATAAAAGGGCAAAAAGAAAAAGAAAAAGTTACGCGTACTGTTGAATCTAACAATTCAAAACCCACAAATTCCCCTCAAAAAGCTCCCAAAGTCTCCTTCAATGAGAAGCGGGAATACGAACAATTAGAAAGTCAAATCCCGAAAATGGAAGCTGAAAAAGAAGACATTGAGAAGATTTTGTCTCACAATGCTCCGAGCGAGTTTGCCGAGATGAAGAAGTTATCGGATCGTTTGGCTCAGTTGACGCAGGAGATCGATCGGGCGACTGAGCGCTGGTTGGAGTTGGCGGAACGGGTGGGTTAATTTGGGTTGTCCGAATGTTGTGTTTAGCTCCTGTTAATAATGACAGGAGCTATAGCAATCCTTGCAGGAGTCGTAAATTTTTTACCCCACCCCAACCCTCCCCTTGGTAAGGGGAGGGAGTAAGAAATTCACAAATGATTTAGGATTGCTATAGAGTAATTATGAGTGAAATAATCCCATGCTGAAACGAATATATATTGACAATTTTCGCTGTTTGGTAAACTTTGAACTTGACTTTGATGCCATTAATCTATTTCTGGGTTCTAACGGCTCGGGTAAATCAACAGTTTTTGAGGTGTTGCAGAAAATCCAAGCATTGGTCAGCGGCGACAGTAAGGTTGAAGGAATTTTCAAACCTGCGGACTTCACCCGCTGGCAAACTTTACAAATTCAGCGTTTCGAGCTAGAAATTCTCGGTAATGGCGGCTGCTACAAATATCAATTACAAATCGATGAGTATGGAGATAAATGTCGTGTTAGGTACGAGAGTCTGCTCTTTGATAACCAGCCTTTACTACAATTTGAATTCGGCGAAGTTCAACTCTATCGAGATGATTATTCACCGGGCCCGAAATACCAGTTTGACTGGTCGCAATCTATTCTGCCTTCATTAATGCCAAGAAACGACAACACGAAGTTAACTTGGTTTAGAGAACGGATGGCGCGATTTATCATCGTGCAAGTTGTTCCCAGCTTGATGGTTGATGAAAGTAGCCAAGAACAAATGCGTTTGAGTCCTCGGATGGAAAATTTTGTTTCTTGGTATCGCTACTTATCTGAAGATCAAGGTAAAATTGCTGAGATTGGAAATATTTTAAGAGATGTTTTGGATGGATTCAACAATTTTAAGTTTGAGCGAGTAAGCGAAGATAATTTGGTATTAAAACTGCGGTTTTCAGGAGAAAAAGATAACAGCAAGCCAATTGAATATCGTCTCAGAGAATTGTCGGACGGACAAAAAACATTAGTGGCTTTATACGCGCTGATTTACGGTACAAAATCGGAAGATTATACCTTGTGGATTGATGAACCGGAAAACTTTTTAGCATTACCATAAATTCAACCCTGGCTGATTGAGCTTTATGACCTTTGTAGCGATGAAAAAGTTCAAGCATTACTAATTTCTCACCATCCTGAGTTAATTAACTATCTTTTAGCTTCACGGATTGGCTATTGGTTTGAGCGTCAAAGCAATGCTGCTGTTCGAGTCAAACGAATTAGCAATGAAGTAGCTGACAATTCGGGATTGCCAGTTTCTGAACTGATTGCACGGGGATGGTTGAATGAGTCAGCGTAGAGTTCAGATTGTCATTCTCTGCGAGGATCTACAGCAGTTTGTTTTTGCGCGTTATTTCCTAAAAAGGAGAGGTTTTACAGGTAGATTTCGGGCTAATATTTGTCCGAAAGGTAGCCAAGCTGGAGAACAGTATGTACGCACTCAGTATCTGGCGGAAGTGAAAGCTTATCGCCAGAATAGAAACCGGGTGGCGATTGGATTAGTTGTGTTAATTGATGCAGATACGGGTACGCTGGCAGCAAGACTTAATTGGTTAGCTAGTGTGCTTGATGAACATAAGCAGGAAAATAGGGAACCGAATGAGGCGATCGCGATTTTTGTTCCCAAGCGCAATATTGAGACTTGGATACACTATTTGCAGGGAGATTATTTGCAGGGAGAAACTGTGAATGAAGAGGATGCTTATGCAAAATTTGAGAAGAATGAGGCTATTTGCAAACGCCCTGTTGAGGATTTAGCCGATCGATGTTATTCTCAGAGCTTACCAGAAAATGCGCCGCTATCGCTTCAGGCAGCTTGTGGGGAATTACAGCGGTTGTTACCACTGTTGCAGCCATGAGTTATGAGAAAATCTGCAACCTGTCATTACTGTCAAGCAAACTGACCAAAAACTTAAGACGGATAAAAGTCTGAAATCGTTGTCAAAGCTGCAAAGCCATCGCAAACAGCGGCAAAAAACCCGCTTTTTTTGCGATCGCCCCAAGTAAAGCTGTATGTCACAAACTGCGAAGCCCCGGAGGGTGGGGTTGACAAAAGCAGTAGAATATGCAGTAAAAGTCAGGGTAAGCAAGTAAGACTGGCAGCAGAAAACAGGGGCGAAAAGGCACAAAACAGGTAAAACAAAAGTCGATCGGGCAAAGTAAGTTGGTCGAGGACTAAAAATATGGTGATGGGTGAGATACAATTGACCTGTTCTGAGCCAAGAATTGGTCAACATCACAAGTATCCTGTAGAAGTCTGAAGTTGAGAATCTCAGGGTTGTCGAGGAGCGGGAGCAAACAGAAAACTATGCCTCAAAAAGTAATCGCCGAACAGATGTCTTTGGAATCAGCGTCAGAGCCGATCGCCGTGAGGGCGACGGTGGAAACAGTGCCAGCCGAAGCAGTGGCAGTAGAGTCCTACGCCGATCGGTTGATGGACGAACTGTTTGAAGGAGTCGATCGAGCATTCGACGGCAGCGGCGGACTGCCATCGGAACCAGTGCAGCCAGAATTCGTGGCCCTCAAGTCGATCTCGGTACCTCAAATAGTTTTGTCGCAGTTGGCACCCCCCCAGTCGCAGCGGGGCGAAAAAGACGTAGAAGCGATCGCCCGCCAAGTCGCCCTAGAAACAACCAAAAAACAGCAGTCCAAACAATCATTCGACAGAATGCTGCTGGGAGCAGCATTTGGGTCGCTGCTGCTAGTCATGGGGTTATGGCTCGCGAGCAGGTCGGGACTCGTGCGCTTGCCCGCCGCCCCCGCACCAGAGACACCCGCAGCAAGTGGCAAAACAGCACCAGACACCCCGTTTGTGGAATACGTGCAGCGCTCCCTAGAAGCGATCGAACAAAAAAAAGCACCCCAGGCTAACCCCCAACTTGCAGGAGTTCCCGCAGCCCCCACCCCAGGGACGCTGCCGAGCATTCAAATTTCCGGCGCGCCGCCGGCAACCGCAGGTCTTTCGACAGCAGTCAACCGCATCGCTGATGCCCTAGAACAAGCCGGCGCACAGCCGGGAGCACCAGCACCCCAAATCGTAGTGATCCCTCCCCCCGCTCAGGTGACTGTGGCTCCGCCTGCTCAGGTGGCTGCGGCTCCGGCGGCTCCTGCTGCTCCTGCTGCTCCTCAAACCGCGGCAGTTTCCCCCTCACCGGCTGCTCCAGCCTCCGGTCGTGCGATCGCCGCTGCGGGAAATCGAGATCCCCTCGCCGCTTCCCCTTCCCCCTCGGAGTCTCCCCAGCCAAAGATTTTGGCTCGCGAAACCGAACCGGCACCAGCGCCCGCAGCAGCCCAGCAATCTGCGCCCGCGCCCGAGCAATCGGCACCGGCCGTTAGCAGCGCCTCCACTTCCGCCCACACGCTGGTAGGGATTTTGGAGTTGGGCGATCGATCGGCTGCTTTGTTTGAAGTAGACGGCGTAGCCCGCAGAATTTATGTCGGCGAAAGCATCGGCGCTAGCGGTTGGACGCTGGCAGAAATCAAAAATCAAGAAGCAGTGATTCGCAAGGGAGGAGATGTGCGATCGGTTTTTGTCGGCCAAAAGTTCTAATCAGTCATCAGTTATGAGTCATTAGTCATCAGTCATTAGTTATGAGTTAGGTAATGGTAATTGGTGATTGGCAATTACGAGGCTGTACCTCACCGTTGAAAACAGTTAGTTATAATAACCGACAACTAATGACCGATGATCGATCGCCAGTGACTAAGAACCAATGACTAATAACTAATGACCAATGACTAATGACCGAAAGCATCCAGGATACAACCCCCCGGATTCATGTGTGGAGAAATAAAAAACCTGTATCCGATAAACTTGCCCCCGAATTTATCTCGCGCAAGTCAATGCTAAAATCTAAAATCTAAAATCTAAAACCTAAAATCGATTGACTGAGGAATTATAAAAAATGGGCTTATTTGATGATTTCAGCCGCTTTCTAGAAACCCGATTAGAAGAATTTTTGCGTAGCAATCCCCATCTCGAATTGCAGGCAATAGAAGAACAACTGAAGGAACAAGAAGAAGACACTCTGCGACTGATTCTCGATATCCAAAAACAAGAGAAAAAACTGCAAGCCGAAATTCTCTCCGCCGCCCAAGAAATTCAGCGCTGGAACGATCGCATCAACAAAGCTAAAGCTGCTCAAAGGCTCGATTTAGCTCAAGCCGCCCAAGAGCGACAAGCCGCTTTGCTGCGTCAGGGAAATCAGCGCTGGGGTCAAATGCAAGGCTGCAAAGAACGGATTGAAAAAGCAAAAGAACTGTACCGCCAAATTCAAGTACGGCGAAAAGAAGTCCGAGCCAAAGCGGCAGAAGCCGCAACTCGCCCTACCACTAAAACAGAGCCAAATTGGGATACAAAGGGTTGGAATCAGAGTTCAAATTATAACAGTTTTAATGCGGCAGATCCTTTAGAAGAAAAGTTTCAACGCTGGGAAGCAGACGAAGAACTCGATCGAATGAAGCGCAATATAGGCAGATAGGGCGTTGCTGATTTACGGTATGAAAAGCTCAATATGCAAGTCATATAAACCAGTACCCACAAAGCTTCCCGATTTCCCACTGATTTTTTTCATACCCTGATTAAGCAACGCCGATTTTGAAATAATATTCGTGAAGATTAGAGTAAAAAAGACAAATTATGCATCAAAAAACAGTTTTTAAAGTTAAATCTCTGCGGTTATTCACAACGGTTGCTCTGCTTGAGAAGGTGGCTCTTCGGGCAGCGGAATAAACTCTGTCTCTTGAGGAACCTGAGCAAAGCGTCCCTCTCTCCAATCGAGTTTAGCTTGCTCAATGCGCGAGTGCCGACTCGAAACAAAATTCCACCACTTATGGCGCTCACCAACAGGTTCACCGCCAATCACAATACAACGAGCCTTGGCTGAAGCAGAAATGTTTACTTCAGTGCCTGAATTTAGAACCGCTAACCGATGTTGTTCCAGAGGCTCTCCATCGATCGCAAGCCCCTCTGTTACGCTGTAAACCGCCTGTTCGCTGTAATGGCCCGGTAAGGTAAATTCTCTTCCAGCAGTCAGTTGCACGTCCAGATAAATCATGGGTGAAAATATTTGAACTGGGGAAGTGCGATCGTATGCCTCACCCGCAATCAGGGTGAACGAAACTCCTGCGTCCTGCTTCGTAAAACTTACCCAAACTTGACTAAAGCCATCTTTAGTCGCAATTCAGAACTCACTTCCTGCGCTGTTGG
>NZ_JAUBTG010000097.1:0-11096 GCF_036702395.1 Microcoleus sp. D3_18_C2
TTGTCGGTGCTTGTGACCCACTCACAAAAGCGTTCCCAGACGTTGGCGCTTTCGCGCTGCTGTAAGGTTGTTGTCATTTGTTTATGATTGCTTTATTTGGTTTTCAATGTTCGTGACGGCTTTGTGTTCCGCCATGTAAATAAACATAAAGCTTTTATTTCAGTTTGTAAAGGCCTTTTAAGAACAGTTTTTATTATGAGTGTCATAAGCTGCGCTGATAATAAGCCAGAATGCTTGCTGTATGGGGTTTTAAAAAGCAGAGTGCGGAATTTTGGGACGATCGCCCACCAATGAAGAATACTCATAATCTACCGGGGCCACGAGATTTGGGACGGGGGCAGTGTTAAGATAGATGAAGGGTTGCGATCGCCAACCGCAAAACTCGCACTGCACAGATATATGTTGTTGCGTAAGTCCGATCGATAAAAATCCCAAGGAATGTCTCGCACCGTCACCTACAGCCCTGCTTATACCCTCGTTCCCACTTACGAGTGTTTTAACCGCTGCACCTATTGCAATTTTCGGGCAGAACCCCTGCAAAGTCCTTGGCTAACACTCGCAGAAGCCGAAAAACAGCTCAACTTGCTGCAAACTCAAGGTGTAATTGAAATTCTCATCCTCAGTGGCGAGGTACATCCTCACAGTCAACGCCGAAAAGCTTGGTTGCAGCGGATTTACGATTTGTGCGAACTGGCACTTGCTCTGGGATTTTTGCCGCATACTAATGTGGGGCCGCTCAGCTTTGAGGAGATGGCACACTTAAAAGAGGTAAATGTATCGATGGGGCTGATGCTAGAACAGCTTACCCCACATTTGTTACAAACGGTTCACAGGCACGCACCGAGTAAAGTGCCGGCGCTGCGGCTGCAACAGTTAGAATGGGCTGGGGAATTAAAGATTCCGTTTACAACTGGTTTGCTGCTGGGAATTGGGGAAAGTAAGGCAGATTGGATTGAGACGCTGGAGGCGATCGCCCGGATTCATTCGCGATACAATCACATTCAAGAAGTTATCCTCCAGCCACACAGTCCCGGAAATCAACAAAGTTGGGACGGTGAAGTTTTTGATGCTACAAAAATGCCCGAAGTAATTGCGATCGCCCGCAGCATTTTACCTGATGAAATTGCCCTACAAATTCCGCCCAATTTAGTTGCACAACCAGACATATTGCTGGCTTGTTTAGAAGCAGGTGCTAGAGATTTAGGAGGAATCGGGCCGCGGGATGAAGTTAATCCCGATTATCCTCACCTGCAACACCAAACTTTAACAGAAATTTTAGCAGCAGCAGGATGGCAACTCGTAAAGCGTTTGCCTGTTTATCCTCAGTACGATAATTGGTTGCCCCAGACATTGCAAACGGCTGTTAAACAAAGGAGAGTCAATCGATTTTAGATTTTAGATTTTAGATTTTAGATTGAAAAATTGAGCCGCGTGATAAATCCGGGGGCTTGTGACCAAATTGCTTGATAGTCAGTCAATCGATTTTAGATTTTCGATTGAAGATGGGTAATTGGTAGGAAGATTCTTTAAATTGCTGCTATAGAGATTTTAAATCAAAGAACCGCCGCCATCAATCCACACTTCAGTACCTGTGATAAAGCTGGAGGAATGTGATACCAGAAATAACACTAATTGGGCGACTTCTTCGGTAGAACCTGCCGTATTATCCGTCAAAGGAATCATGTCTTGAATGGAATCAGGCGCGACTGGAATGCGATCGAGATGGCGCTTAACGGTGCTTTCTTCAATGGCAGTTAGCACCCCGCCCGGACAGATCACATTGACTCGGATTTGGCAGGCTGCGAGTTCTAGCGCCAGCATTTTTGCAAAGGCTACTTGAGCAGCTTTTGAACAAGCGTAGGCCGTGGCACCAACTTTCCTGAAGCTTCTGGTACCATTAATCGATGATGTAATTACAATTGAACCTCCTTGTTTTTTCAGATGAGGAACAGCATACTTAACAGCCAAAAATGTTCCTCTGAGGTTGGTGTTAATTGTCCTATCCCACTCATCGGGTTCTATCTCCTCTATCGGCGACCATACACCGTTAATACCCGCATTTGCAAACAAAATATCAATTCTTTGATATTCATCAAAAATTGTTTGAAACGCTTTTTGCATTTGCCCAGAATCTCCAACATCTGCGGCAATAGCCAGCCCGCAGCCTCCTTCATTGACCAACTGGCGGAGGGTTTCTTCCCCCGTGTCTAAAATCCGATCGATAATAGCAACTTTTGCTCCTTCCTTAGCCATTAAAATTGCTGCTGCACGACCAATTCCCGACCCACCGCCGGTAATAACGGCAACTTTTTCTGAAAGCTTCATAATTCTTTATATAAATATTTTTTTTTGCGCGATCGCATAGCATAAAGATAATAGTCGATAGAGGACTAAACTCCTAACTACAAAAAAGTTTTGGTGAGCAAAATCATGAAAGTAAAAAGTGGTTTAATTTACTAATTATAGCGGTAAGGTGTGCAGTGCACACCCTACTTTAGGCAGAGGAGTAGGTCAGTTTTTAACGCAGTTCTTACGGCTGTGGCACCCAGACCGAAACAGAACCGGCGTTACACCGAAAATCAGCCCAACCATCGTCATTAGTTGTGATTGGTTCTTGGATGTGTTCGGTGATGTCAATATAAGTTCGATTCGGCTGTCCGACTTCCATAAACTTAGTGCCATCGCCTCCGTTACTGAGTACGACAGCCATGCCACCCGGATGTTCTTCATCTCCGAGTCGCGTCCAGCCAATAGTGTTGGCGTGGTCGAAGTAATCGTACTGATTGCCGTAGGAATAGGTTTGGCGCGCTAACAAGAATTTATCGAGAATAAACTGATGTTTGTCTAACCAAATCTCGTATTCATTGCCATCATTTGCTGTATCTTTATAGTTAGCGCCGTAATAGTCCGGGTAAAAAATGCACGGATATCCTTCGCGCCGCAGCAGAATTAAAGCGTAGGCAAGGGGTTTAAACCAAGCCTCGACAACTGATTCTAGGGATTGTAAGGGCTGGGAATCATGGTTGTCAACCAAGGTAACGGCGAGGGCGGGTTGCTGTTGGACGAGAGTGTTATCAAAAATTGTTCGCAAATCGTAGCTATTGCCGGCTTTGCTAGCAGCGTGGAAGTTGTAGTGGAGGGGTGCGTCAAATAAGGAGACTTTACCGTCCGTTGCTTCTAGGAAGTAGTGCAAAGCTTCCACTTCGTAAGACCAATATTCGCCGACTGCAAATAAGTCGCGTTTGACATAGTTACGAACGTGTTCCAACCATTCTTGGAAAAATTCTGCTTTAACGTGTTTGACGGCATCAAAGCGAAAGCCGTCAACGTTTGTTGTATCGACATACCACTCACCCCAGTATTTTAACTCCCCGCTGACTTCTGGGTGATCCATATCTAAATCGCAACCCATGAGGTAGTCAAAGTTGCCTTTTTCTAAGTCTACTCCTCGATCGAATTCTTTGCCTTTAAGCAGGTAAACGGCATGGGTTTCTGTGTTGTAAACATTGTAATCAATGGCGTCAAAATGCCACCAATGCCACTCCATGCTGGAATATTTTTTATCGCGGCCGGGAAAAGTAAAATGCGTCCAAGCTTTGATTTTTTGATATTCGCCTACGGTGTCATTCCGGTTGTCGGGATTGAAGGGTGTGGCTTCGGCTTCTTCTTCTGCATCGGCACCTAATTTGTGGTTGAAGACTACATCGGCATAAATCCGAATTCCAGCATCTTGTGCAGCTTTAATCGCGGCCAAATACTCATCTTTTGTGCCGTATTTCGTGCGTACCGACCCTTTTTGGTCGAACTCGCCTAAATCGAATAAGTCGTAGACGCCGTAACCCACATCCATGCCGCCGCCAGTTCCTTTATAGGCTGGTGGCAACCAAAGGGATGTAACGCCGATTTTGGCTAAATCTTTTGCAGATTTCGCTAGCTGATTCCACAGGCTGCCATCGTCGGGGCTGTACCAGTGGAAATACTGCATCATGACGCCATTTAGTTCAGACATATATTTAGTTTTTCCTGTTTTGTCAAATTGCGATCGACATTTATGTTCGTAGCTCGCTAGTTTACGTATGTCTGCAATCTATGGTTAATAAATATCATAAAAGATGGGGCTGGTAAAAAAAATCTATCTGTTGATGTATTGACAAGATAATGTAAATTTGATACTAATAATTTTAGGCAGACTAAAAAATATTAAGTTAGTGGCGATTGGGCAGCAACTCGCTCAACTCTGGTGTTCCAAGTACCGTCGATCGCCAATTCAAGCAATCTAAATCCCGGCGGGATTTTGTCAACTATAATCGGATGGCTTTTGGGTAAAAGTTGGAGGCAGGTGCTGGGTGTCCCCAAGTAGGTAACTGATCCCCGCTGTTGTTGAAATTCTTGGTGAATGTGGCCGCAAAGAACGATTTTGATTTGAGGATATCGATCGACAATTGCGAAAAATTCATCGGCATTGTGCAGCATCATTCCATCCATGATTTCACAGTCGATCGGCAAAGGATGATGGTGCAAGGCAATGATAACAGGTCGATCGCCCGTTTGTTGCAGTTGAGAGTCTAGCCAATTCAAGCTTTCTGGGGAAAGCCGCCCGCCGTCGCATCCGGCTTCCACACTCGAAAGCAATAGAAATTGCCAGTTTCCTAGCATCCATGATTTTTCTGGGGAAAGAGGCGACTGATTTAAGATTTCTGCCATGACTGGGATGTTGTCGTGGTTTCCAGGTATCCAGTAGGCGGGAATTCCGAGGGGGGCGATGAGGGAGACGAGGCGCTGGTAGGATTCGGGTGTTTCGTCTTGCGACAAGTCGCCTGTGAGTAGGAGTAAGTCGGGCGGCGGCTGTATCTGTTGCAAGCGATCGAGAACTGCTTGGAGGGTGCGGGTTGTTGAGAGGCCTTTCCATTCTCGATCGATCTCTGCAAACAAGTGAGTGTCGGTGATTTGGGCGACGAGTAGGGGAGAAACTGGTGTCATGGCTGGTGTTGCGGGCGATCGATGTAGTTATAGAATAGCCTCGGATGGGTTTTGGGGATATGGAAAAAAGGCCGATTCCCTACGGGATAGCTGCGCTTCACGAAAATTTTGACAGGTATGTTAAATTTTTCGAGATTTGGTGTACTATAAGAAAACGTCAAATTTCAGACGTGACGGCGGCATAGCCAAGTGGTAAGGCAGAGGTCTGCAAAACCTCCACCCCCAGTTCAAATCTGGGTGCCGCCTTTTTTAATTTGTGTGAAATGTGGCTAAGATGCCGTTTGGGCGATCGAGAAGTCTAATATACAAAAACCAGCGGGAGCATCTCACCTTTGCAGCCCTCCGCTAGAAATTGGAGTTTTGAGGCAGGAGTTTTGAGGCAGGAGGCAGAAGGAAAGAGGAAGAAGGAAGGAGCCAGAAGAAGTATTTTTACAAATATGAGATGCTCCCAAACCAGCCCCCACCCAACCAATAACCCTCAACCAAAATTCAACGGATCGACATCAATAATTAAACTAACAGAACGCGGCGTGCGATCGCGCAACCCGATCAAATCCGACAAATCCACCGACTCATCCAAAGGCAACTTCAGCAAAATCTGCCACCGATAGCGATTTGCCACCCGCATAATCGCCGCAGGTGCAGGCCCCAACAACTCACATCCCGGTACAGACAATCGCTGAATATACTCCTGACAAACAGACGCCAATTGTACCGCCGTCACCGCAACTTCCGCCGCATCTACACTGCTCAACCGCAACAAAATCAGCCGCCCCGAAGGTGGATAATTCAGCGCCGCTCTTTCTGCTAATTCTGTTTCCACAAAACCCGCATATTCGTGCCGCCTAACTGCTTGAATAACCCGGTGTTCGGGAGTGTAAGTTTGAATAATTACCCGCCCCGGATCGTCGCCTCTGCCCGCACGGCCCGCGACTTGAGTTAATGTTTGAAAAGCTCGTTCGCTGGCCCGATAATCTGATAAGTTCAGCAACCCATCAGCAGACACAACTCCCACCAATGTTACTCCCGCTAAATCTAACCCTTTCGTCAGCATTTGCGTACCCAACAAAATGTCAGCTTCCCCGTTAGCAAATTGCGTTAACAATCTGCGGTGGTCGCCCTTATTTTTAGTCGTATCGCTGTCAAACCGAATTGCCCGCAATTCTGGAAACAATCTCGTTAATTCCTGTTCGACTCGCTGAGTGCCACTACCAAAGTTTTTGAAGTAAGGAGAACTGCATTCCGGGCAATTTTGGGGGTGTCGTTCGGTGTGGTTGCAGTAGTGACAGCGCAATATTTCTGCTGTTCCTTCGCCGACGTGGTGATAAGACAGGGAAACATCGCAATTCGGGCATTCCATCACATAGCCGCAACTTCGACAAGAGACAAAGGTACTGTGTCCTCTTCTGTGAATAAATAGAATACCTTGCTGTTGTCTTGCTTGCAATTGTTCGAGCGCGTTTTGCAGGGAAGCGCTGAAAATTGAGCGGTTTCCTTGCCGCAATTCTTGGCGCATATCGACTATTTCCACAGGCGGCATCGGGCGGGAATAAATGCGATCGGGCAATGATAAATAATGGATATTTGGTAACGAGTAATAATCTCGGCGCGTCCCGACAAAAGTCTCTAATGCTGGCGTTGCAGAACCTAAAATTAAGGGACAATTTTCTAATTCGGCGCGCCATTTGGCAACGGTGCGGGCGTGGTAGCAGGGGGCTGGTTGGTCTTGTTTGAAGCTGCTGTCGTGTTCTTCATCGAGGATAATTAAGCCGAGGTGAGGTAAAGGTGCGAAAATGGCCGATCGCGTGCCGATGACAATTTGCGGGGTTCCAGTCAGCATCTGACGCCATGTATCGTAACGTTCGCCGTCGGATAGGGCGCTGTGGTAAACGCAAATTTGCTCGCCAAAACGGGCGCGGAATCTGTCTGTAAGTTGCGGTGTCAAACCGATTTCGGGAACGAGTACGAGGGCGGATTTGCCGCTGGCTAAGATTGGGGCGATCGCCTGCAAATACACTTCGGTTTTCCCGGAACCTGTAACGCCGTGCAGCAGCACTTGACGGAATCCCGAAAAAGAGTTAATAAACGCTAAAGCTTCAGCTTGAAAATGAGTTAAAGTCTTCGGTGCATCGGGCAATTGAGAAATTCCGCGATCGCCCCTGAGCACTTCCCTTTGGTCAATTACAACGCTACCTTTTTGTTCCAAATTTTTGACAACAGAAGAACTCGCGCTGCAAATTCTCAATAAATCGTTCAGCCACATTTCACCGCCGCCGCGTCGCAAAACTTCCAATACTTCTTGTTGCCGCTTGGTTAAATCTGTGACAAATGCACTAGCAATTAATGTCACTGCCGGTTTGAGTTGTGGTTTGGGAGGATTGGGAGGTTCTAAATAACTTTCTACCCAACCGCGTTTCAATAAATCTTTCAATCCTCGATAACTTCCCTTAACTTGTCGCTGGAGGTATTGCCAAGTGTAATCGCCGTTTTTTTGAGCTTGCAGCAATTGCAAAATTTGACTCGCTGCCGGATTGAGAAATGTTTCGGCATTCGGAGAAATTGCGTCCTTAATTAAGCGAATTCGGCGCACGGAACGGCTTAACAAACCGGGCGGCAGTGAGGCTCTAATTACTTGAATTAAAGGTGTGCAATAATAGGTGGCAGTGCGATCGAGCAATTCCCAGTAAGTCGGTGGGAAAAAACCCGCACTGACAACATCTTCGACATCTTTAACCCTTGTGGGATCTAAGTCGCGTGGCAGTTGAGAAATGAACCGAATCGCGATCGCACCTACCTGTTGACTGCCAAAGGGTACACTCAAGATATCCCCTGGTTGCACGGTAAGTTCCGCAGGTAAACGATAGGTAAATAACTTATTTTCCTCCCCAGGCGAATCCCCCGCAACCCTGTAAGGAGAGTCCACCAATACCTCGATCCACTCTGCTTGCACGGTGGGGCGCTGGGGCGGTTCGCTGCTGCCGTAGGATGCCCCGGCTTCTGCCGCTATAGGGGTTGACAAACCAAAAGTGACAGTAGACATAGGGTTGCACATCAAACTAGGAGGAGCCGCGGTCAAAGGGAGTTTTCATTATCCCTCAGTTTAGCTCGATCGATCGATCTTAGCTGCGGGAATTGGCGATCGGAATCTCGATCGCCAATTCAGTCCCTTCTCCAATTGCGGAGATGCACTCTAACCTCCCGCCGTGTTTGTCCACAACAATCTGATAGCTAATTGACAATCCCAAACCCGTCCCGTGCCCAACTGGTTTGGTGGTAAAAAACGGATCGAAAATTTTCGCTTTTACAGATTCCTTCATTCCCAGACCATTATCTTTGATGCTAATTCTTGCCCAATTATCTGCAATAATAGAAGTAGTAATTGTCATCTGGACAGGGTTAGCTTCGAGCTCGTCTAGTGAAGATTTTTGTTCTCGCTCCCGCAGGGCATCAACAGCATTATTAATGATGTTCATAAACACCTGATTTAATTGCCCAGCATAACACTCCACCTTGGGCAAATCTCCATAACTTTTAATAAATTTTATAGCCGAATGACCTGGTTGTTCTTTGGTTAAATGTTGCAATATCAACAAAGTGCTGTCAATGCCTTCGTGAATGTTAACTGGTTTTTTTTCAGCTTCATCTACCCGCGCAAAGTTGCGTAAAGTCAACACAATCTCGCGGATGCGCTCGGAGCCAAGTTTCATTGACGAAAGAGTTTTCAACAAATCTTCGCGCAGAAAGTCGATGTCAATTTTTTCTAGAAATTCTTCAATCTCTGCATCTGTTTCGGGATAACGATCCTGGTACATTGCGAGCAATTTTAAAATGTCGGCTGCGTAGTCATTGACATAGGTAATATTGCCGTAGATGAAGTTAACGGGATTATTGATTTCGTGGGCAATACCAGCTACCAAAATGCCTAAAGCCGACATTTTTTCTGCTTCAATTAATTTGAGCTGCATGGTTTGCTGGTTATTCAGAGCTGTTTCGAGTGTAGATATTCTTGCTTTTAACTTTTTTTCGGAATCTCTAAAATCCTCAGTTAGTATTTTTAGCAAAGATTCTTTTTTTTTATTAAGGGCTTCTGATTGGCTGCGTTCAGTTTCCGAATTTTCTAGTTGTTTACGCAAAATTAGATTTTCATTTTCCAGCTTTTTGATTCTTTTTTCCCAGTCGGTTGGTTCCATAGGCTATTGTTTTGAAAATAAAAATAGTGTACGCTGTAGCGCATTTAAATTGTATATTCAGGGCGGGCGGAACGCCAAACCCTACTCCCCACACAATTTTATTTTTACAAAAAATTTAAACACTGCCACAGATTAAGAGCGTTTTTATTAGAGAATTTAGTTGTCACCTTTACTTAGTTATAAAGTCGTCGCACATAGACTCTGCATTATTATCAAAAAAAATCAATATTTTATGGGTTTGGGTGGATTTAAAAATTTTATCTAAGATACATTCAAAATGTCAACATATTAATAAAAAATCGGGTTAAAACCGATCGCTACTTTTATTCTCCGCTCTCGCATTTGCGGGGTTTTCATCCGATTATTGATAAATAAGCAGGCCGATCGCAAACTTATCAAGGCGGGCCCAGTGCGAAAAATTGCCCGGTTCAGACAACCTTTGTACAAAACCCGTGGGCAATGCAAAGGGGAAATATTAAATGTGAGCGATCTCGACCGGGGGCGACGGGAAAAGTGATCTCGACTGGGTGGGCGATCGCCCACAAGCAATCTCAAGTACCAAGGCGCTTCCGAGTTCCCAGAACGCAATCACACTATACCATTGCTGAAAAATCTCAATTTAATGTGTCGATCGTACTCACACACCCGCACCATTGTGTGATAAGAACTACTACTTGTGACAACATCGACACAGCAGTTTATATTTGGAGAGTAATTGATGTCAGGTAGCGAAGTTCGTGCAGACTTTTGGATGAGCGAGTACATTACCCCCTGGGATATTTACGTTCACGGCATCATCGCGGTGCTCGCTTACAAGAAAACAGCCTATCAAGAAATGTACGTGGTTCAGACCGGTACCTACGGCAAAGGCTTAGTTTTGGACGGCAAATGGCAATCTTGTACTGGCGACGAGTTTCTGTACCACGAACCCCTGGTACACCCAGCCATGATTTGTCACGGTTCACCCAAAAAAGTCCTAGTTCTCGGCGGCGGAGAAGGAGCTACAATTAGAGAAGTGCTGCGCTGGAAAACAGTTGAAAAAGTCGTGATGATCGACATTGACGGCGAAGTAGTAGAAGCTTGCCGCGAACACCTGCCCGAAATGCACCAAAACGCCTTTGATGACCCCCGCTGCGAAGTAGTAATCGGCGATGCTTTGGACTATTTAGATAAAACTGACAATGATTGGGATATTGTCATTTCTGACTTGTCCGATCCCATTGAAGAAGGCCCATCTTTCCAGTTGTTTACCAAAGAGTATTTTGAGAAAGTTCGCAGCGTAATGTCACCTAACGGATATTTCGTAGTGCAAGCGGGCCCCGTTTCTCCGGCAGAAATGAAAATGCACGCTCGCATTGTAAATACCCTGAAATCTGTTTTCTCCAACGTTCAATCCTGCACCAGCTTTATTTCTACTTATGGAGCTCCTTGGGGTTTTGCCGTAGCTTCTAATCAAGAAATAAATACGCGACCAGATCCAGAAGTTACTGACAAATTACTCGCCGAGAAAACCACCGGCGGGTTGCGGATGTTCGACGGAATTACACTGTTGGGGTTGATGCAAGTTCCCGGTCACTTACGGCAGGTAATCGCCGCTGAAACCGAAGTTTACACTATGGCAGCACCGCCTAAGTTTTTCGGGAAAGGCTCTGTCAGTCAGTGAAGTTAAATTGAAATCGAGGTTAAGTTCCTGTAGGGGCGGGTTCACCAACAATAATTGCCAAAAACCGACAATCTCAAAAACCCGCCCCCACCCAACTAATAGCCTGTATCAACCTTTATTTATAAAATACGGGAATAATGCAGATTGAGTTGGGGGGGGGCGGGTTTATTTAGATCGTGAATTACAGTCAGAGATTTGTGGTGAACCCGCCCCTACGATACAAATCAAATTATTTCCTATTTTATTTATAAAATACGGGAATA
>NZ_JAUBTG010000098.1:0-9366 GCF_036702395.1 Microcoleus sp. D3_18_C2
AAGAATTGTTTTATAAAAAACAAATCATGCACAAATATGATTTTCTGTCAACTTAATTTAGATGCGTTTACCCTGGGCGTATTGTCGATCGCCCACCATTTAGAAATAGACGAGATCCCCTAATCTAAAAAAGTACGAGATCCCCT
This sequence comes from Microcoleus sp. D3_18_C2, assembly GCF_036702395.1. Lineage (NCBI taxonomy): Bacteria > Bacillati > Cyanobacteriota > Cyanophyceae > Oscillatoriales > Microcoleaceae > Microcoleus > Microcoleus sp. D3_18_C2. The sequence goes on from NZ_JAUBTG010000098.1 coordinate 147, forward strand.
AATCTAGAAAAGTGCGAGATCCCGCAATCTAAAAAAGTACGATCGCCGATAATTGAGAAAAGTACGATCGCCCACCCGGTCGATCGCGCGGTGGATAAACAAGGACGAGATCCCGTTAATTCGATCGCCCGCAGAATCAATGGCCGATCGCCGGAAACAGAAAAATTACCTAAAAACGGGCGATCGACTCAAAGGAAGTTGTGCCCGGTGTGCGATCGCCCGACTCAGCTCAAACTATCGATAATAATTCGAGCGCACAAAATGACTAGCCCGCCCCGGTCGATCGACTCAGAGGAAATTGTACGGGCGATGTGCGATCGTCCGAGGGGTGTAAAACTATCAACAATCATTCGATCGCACAAAACAACTAGCTTGTAAAGTTGATCGACTCAAAGGAAATTGTACCCGGTGTGCGATCGCCCGGAGGGTGTAAAGCTATAGATAATCATTCGAGCGAACAAAACTAATCGCCCGCCACGTCGATTATTTGAGCTTGTCATATTATCCCTCTTTTAGTGGGACAATCGTCTCCGCTACAGCTCTTAATATTGAGGCGAGGCGATCGAAATCAACATATGTGGGGATATGTTCTTCGGATATAACTTTTTGCAGGCTTTTCCAATCATCTATCAGTGAACCTACATCTAGACTAACATCAGTTTCAAAGTTTGTCCATTCATCAGACGAAACTATCCAATAGTAATCTATATCATTAATATCTAATGATATAATGCCCTCTTGTTCCATTTTATTCATGAGTTTATCAAACAATATCCGTAGTTCACCAACCGTCACATTCATCGATTTATCCTCTCTATCTGCGATTAAGTTCTTGTTCTATTTTGATTAACTCATCTCTTTGCTTCTTGATTTGTTTTTGAAGTGCATTAATACGCCCCTGTATAATTTGTTCCCTTATTTGTGGATTTGGTGCGTTTTTAAGCCTGCCATCGTTATCATAAGCATCGGGATTTGCTATGTAGTCATTGAGCTTTTTCTCGTGTTCTTGGATTAGGTCTTGATAGGAGTTTCGGGCTTTCTCCAATTGAGGTGTTGTCATCTTTTGGTAAAGTTGACTCCCTGTACCGCCTGTTCCTTGAGAATATAATACTCCAAGTTCCTGAACTATATTTCTTAGACCAGCCGCCAACGTAGTTGTTCCGTGTAGTCCCAAAGCTACACCTCCTACTATGGCGGGAGCACCTCCGATGCAAGTGAATCCTGCTATACATAAAAATCCACCTCCCGTGGCAGCACCACCGCCTGCTATGATTTCCAAAATTCCTGTGACAATTGCTGCCCCATCTCCTAACCGTTGTCCCCACCAAAAATAATTGTAGTCGGGAAGCCCTTTAAGCCCTCGTTCCACATCTTGTTCTTGTCCATCCCAGTAAGGGTTGAAGACCTGGAATAACCATTTAGTTGAATCTCCGATATTACGTAGATACTGATATACTGCGCCAGCAACAAACATCCCAAGAGGTCTAAAAAAATTCAACAATTGTTGAATAACTTCTGCCAGTGCAGAACGTTTGTTTTCAGGTAATTTTCCACCAGGAGCACCAGAACCACCAGACGGATTATTAGCTAAATAATCATTCCCACTCCCACCTGAAGGCGCATCAACTTCATAACTAGCAAAGACATCTTTAAACTCAGGCTCCTTAACAATAAAAGTCGGCAACTGCCAAATATCATCACTAGGCTTCGGCAACTTCTGAAAATCAATCGGCACCTCTTGTTTCGGCGCCTTATTCAACCGCGGCGCCTCCCCAATTGAGGGCAAATCATTAACCTGCTCCCCCGTCCCCGAAGCATCGAACCCTCCCCCTGCTGACGAGGACTCAATCGTCGTATACTCCCCATCTTTCCAACTATATTTCGACCAACTTTCACTCCAACTATTCCTCCCATCATCATACTCAGTCCCGCTGCGAGTCCAACTCCAACTGCTGCCATTACTCGTATAGACACCCCCTTTCGTCACCGATTCTGAGTCGTAACCGCTCACAGTTTCCGTCCAACTGTAACCTTCCTTAAAATAATACTTGCTGTAACTTGAACTCCAGCTAGAATACTTGGACACCGAACTAGCTACGCCGTTACTATCGTAAGTGCTTTCGCTCGACCATTTCTCGTAAGTCGAACTGCCATTTTCAGTTCTTTGGCCATCTTTATAAGTTGTAACTGTCTGTGAATTCCAAGTACGGGAGGTGTCGCTACTGTTAGATGAGGTGGAATTGTTGCCCTCGGTACTGCTATTACTTTTGGTAGCTGTTATTGTGGATTCGTCACTGTTACTTTGAGTAGTATAAGTATCAGCCTTATACTCGCTCTCCCACTGAGCATTATTTTCTGAATAATTTTCAAGCTCGGAATTATAACTAACTTTCCCCTCACTGTTGCTGCTGGAAGAATTCGACTTACTGACAGAATAAGTATCCCGATTGTGGCTGCTAGTTGACGGCCCGTTTTTGTAACTTTGCGTGTCATTCCCTTGACTGATAGAATAATTGTTATTGCGGTTGTTGTGCCAGTATGAGGGGCCGTTGCTGCTGTTGGTTTCTTGAGATTGATTGACGGTGTAAGTGTCTCGATTGCTGGTATTTTTTGACGGGCCGTCATCGTAACTGCTGTGATAATTACTATTGGCTTCTGAATAAGTATCGCGGCTGTTGCTGCTGACTGTTGTGCCGTCTGTTGTAGTGCTGTCCCAAGTTGAATTGATTGCTGAATCGATCGCCCGTAAAGTCCGGCGCCGAAAGAATCGAGCGCCCGTAAAGTTTTGTGTACAAAAGTTCGAGCACCCACAGAATCGATCGCCCGTAAATTCGATAACTTAGATAAGGAAGATCGGTCTATAATAGTCGTCAATTTAGACAAAGCATAACTTCCCGTAGCTCAACCTAGATCGATCGAACTTTTACCATCATTATTGAAAGAGGTACGCAGCCATGCCAGAAAATCCTTATCTAAAGTTTCTGTTTCTTTCAATTTTTGCAAATCTTCCGCTTCTTTAGCCATTTCTCGAACTGCAAATGGATGACTGACAATGGCTTCAGTAAATTTGTCTTCTCCGTCCTTTTCCCAACTAATATTGAAAGATTCATCTTCCCAGGCTACAGAAAACTCAACGGTATTCCTAGCGTATTTTACTACTCTAACAATCTCTTTTGTAGCTGCCTCATTACAGGCTCTCAAAGTCGTGCAGATAGCGTCAATAACTTGTAGTAATTTATAACTATCACTACCAAAATCAAGCGAATCAGGAGCTATATTATCACTGCCACAATTATTGATTAATCGCTCTATCCTGAGCTCATCTATTGGTTTTCCTTGGAGAATGTGCCAAACTTCATCTAGCGCATTCCTGAGTACGCTGGGATCGCCCCAATCATACATTTGGCACAAAGCGTTGTAGTTGGGAAGGATTCGTTCGCAACAAGCAGCAGCAAAGGCAACTCTGTGAAATACGGGAAGTTTTTCCAGTTTTTGTTCTAGGATGCCAAACTCAAAAAAGCGCATATTCATTAAATCATCACCCAAGATCGATCAAACTTTTCCCTTCATTATTGAAAGAGGTACGCAGCCATTCCAGAAAATCCTTATCTAAAATTTCTGTTTCCTTCAACCTTTGCAAATCTTCTGCTTCTTTAGCCATTTCTCGAACTGCAAATGGATGACTGGCTATTGCTGAACAAAACTGTTCTTCTCCATCTTTTTCCCAGGTGATATTGAAAGAAGTGTCTTTGTAAGGTATGTAAGCTTCAATGGTATGTCTGGCAGATTTGACGGTGTGAACAATGTTCTCTACAGTAGGATCGAGACAGGCTGTCAGAGTAGCGCGGATAGCGATCAGAGCCTCCTGGGGTTCCAAAGAATCGTCCCCAAATTCAAGACAGTCTGGAAATACATCTTCCCTACCGCAATCCTCTCTTAATTGATTGACTTTTACAGGATCTACAAGCTTTACTTGGAGGATTTGCCAAACTTCATCTAATGCAACTCTCGGCACTTCAGGCACTCCCCAGTCAACTATTTGGCAAAAAGCGTTGTAGTTAGGAAGCATTCGTTCGCAACAAGCAGCAGCAAACGCAACTCTGTGAAGTTCGGGAAGGTCTTCGAGCTCTTTTTTTAGGGTGTCAAATTCAAAAAAATGCATATTCATTTGTGATTTTTATTGTCTGGGTGATTCATTTCGTCTAGGATTGTTCGGGCCGGGTTTCCAGGTAGGATTCCATTGACTGCCAGGTCTTATCTGTCTCTCTTGCATCAATGGCCGACAGAAATATTCGCAAATTCCATCTGCATGGCTTACCCCAATTGATTCAATTCCAACTATTGTTCCTTTAGCTTTTTCAGAGTCAGCCCAATAAATCATTCGCTCCTCTGCATGCAAGTTTCCTCCTCTGGAGTTTGGAATTACGATATATCCTTGATTTTCAAGCAACTTTCTATGGTCGCGTGAAAATTCTCCAAAAGCATTAGATACAACTTTTTTCACCTTACCTTGTGCATCTATGACCCGCCCTACCGCAATTACTCTGTTACTCTTAGCTCTTGGATCGTTGCCGTAAAGCTCGTTAGAAATCCGTATGGCATCTCTTTCTAACTCTACTGCACTTGGGTCAATCTCACCTTCACCGCGAATCGGACCTCCACTTTCTGAGCCATCCGTCGTACTGTGAAAAACTACTCCAAGCAACCTCGCTATATTCTTTAAGCCAGTCGAAGCTGTAGTTGCTCCGTGTAGCCCTAGAGCTGTCCCTGCTACTATAGCAGGAGCACCTGCAATACAACCAATTCCTGTTACACATAAACCTGCACCTCCAGCACCAGTTCCGCCACCTCCTATTATCTCTAAAATCCCCGTAACAATTGACGCTGCATCTCCGAATGTTCGCCCTGCTTGGAAAGACCAGGTTTTAGGCAGATTGCGCTCTACATCTTGCTCAAGTCCATTCCATCCAGGGATTAAAACCTGCAACAACCATCTAGTAAGTTCTCCGTTGTTACGCAACCATTGATATACTGCACCAGCAACAAACTCTCCAAGAGGTTTAAAAAACTTCAACAATTTTTGAATAACTTCTGTTAGTGCAGAGCGTTTGTTTGGAGGTAACTTGCCACCAGAACCACCACCACCAGAACCACCAGACGGATTATTCGCTAAATCATCATTCCCACTCCCACCTGAAGGGGAATCAGAACCACTACTACCAAAAACCTCTTTAAACTGAGGCTCTTTAAAAATCACAGTCGGCAACTGCCAAATATCATCACTCGGCTTCGGAGGCTTCACTAAATCCGGTGGCACATCTTGTTTCGGCGCCTTATTCAACCGCGGCGCCTCCCCAAATTCGGGCAAATTATTCATCTGCGTCCCAGTTCCTTCCGGGTGAAATGACCCCCCCGTCACCTCATATTCACCCGGCAAATACTCCCCATCTTCCCAACTAGACTTCGACCAACTTTCACTCCAACTATTCCTCCCATCATCATACTCAGTCCCGCTGCGAGTCCAACTCCAACTGCTGCCATTACTCGTATAGACACCCCCTTTCGTCACCGATTCTGAGTCGTAACCGCTCACAGTTTCCGTCCAACTGTAACCTTCCTTAAAATAATACTTGCTGTAACTTGAACTCCAGCTAGAATACTTGGACACCGAACTAGCTACGCCGTTACTATCGTAAGTGCTTTCGCTCGACCATTTCTCGTAACTCGAACTGCCATTTTCAGTTCTTTGGCCATCTTTATAAGTTGTAACTGTCTGTGAATTCCAAGTACGGGAGGTGTCGCTACTGTTAGATGAGGTGGAATTGTTGCCCTCGGTACTGCTATTACTTTTGGTAGCTGTTATTGTGGATTCGTCACTGTTACTTTGAGTAGTATAAGTATCAGCATTATACTCGCTCTCCCACTGAGCATGATTTTCTGAATAATTTTCAAGTTCGGAATTATAACTGACTTGACCCTCACTGTTGCTGCTGGAAGAGTTCGACTTGCTGAGAGAATAAGTATCCCGACTGTGGCTGCTAGTTGACGGGCCGTCTTTGTAGTTTTGCGTGTCATTGGTCTGAGTTACCGAGTAATTATTATCTCGATTGTTTTGCCAGTATGATGGGCCGTTGCTGCTGTTGGTTTGTTCAGATTGATTGACGGTGTAAGTGGATTGATTGCTGGTATTTTTTGACGGGCCGTCGTCGTAACTGCTGTGATAATTACTATTGGCTTCTGAATAAGTATCGCGGCTGTTGCTGCTGACTGTTGTGCCGTCTGTTGTAGTGCTGTCCCAAGTTGAATTGATTGCTGAATAGTCGTTGCTGCTGTTGCTGGTTTTGGAGGGGCCGCTGCTACTGTTGCTCTCATAATTCGAGCGATTTACTTGGCTTTCTGACCCGCTGTGAGTGTTGGTGTAACTGCTGTTATTGCTGCCCGACGTCCAATCGGCTTTGCCTTGAATTTGAGTTGAACTGTGGTTGAGAGAACTGCCGGTGCTGCTAGTATAGTGAGTGTTTGAAGTTGATTTTGAACCCCAATCGTCTTGGCGGTTGCCGTTATTCGTTGCATAGTCGGTTCCGTATTGACTGTCTGATTGGGAAAAACTGTTTCGGTAACTGTCGGCAGTGGTGTTTGTAGTTTGTGAAGGAGTGGTATAATTGCTAGAACTGCGGGATTTTTGAAGATATGAGCTTTGGTCGTTGCGAGTGCCTTCGTATTTAACTCGGCTGTAGTTTTGCTGCGATTGATTTTTGTTTTCTACTGAGTTTTGAGAAAAGTTTTTGCTGGTGTAGGTACTGGCAGATGTGTTTGAATCGCTGGTGGATTGGTTAAAAGAGTTGCCCTTGCTGTTGGTTTGGACGGCGTTTTGATCCCAGCTTGATTCGGTGTTTGAGAAGTGGCTGTTGGTTTGAGTGTTTGTGGTGGTTGTACCGTGGGAACTACTGGTAGAGGTGGTTGTATGTGGCGCTAGTTCTGTGGTATAAGAGCTAGTGCCTTCATTGCTGTTTCCGGTTGAGGTGCTGGTGGTTTTTGGTGTGCCTGGGGCGGTGGTTGCAGTTGCTCTTTCTGAGGGTTTGGATGGGGTATTGTTGGGTGTGTTGCTGGGATTTGCATCGGCATCAATTAAGGGTTTTGTCCAGTGTTTGGTAGCTGCCAAGACTGGGATTGCGGGGATTGTTTCTGTGGCTGTGGCTATTGCTAATTCTGGGTTTAATATTCCGTATCCTGTTCTTTCGTCCCATGAGGGTACGTCGATGTCTGTTGCTGTGTTTAGGAGGATGTTTTTGATTTGTTGGCGGTTCAGGGATGGGTTGGCTGCCCACATTTGCCAGATGGTGTTTGTGACGAATGCGGCTGCTATTGATGTGCCTTGTTTGGATTGGGTTGTTGATGGTTCTGCTGTTTGTGTAAGGCTTGTTGGTGCTAGGATATCTAATCCGCCTCCGTAGCTGGAATAGGCGGCGCGGTGGTTGTTGTCGGATGCTCCCACTGTGATGATGTTGTCGAATTCTGTGGAGGCTTGTCCGAGGGCTGAAATGAGTGTTCCTTCGTTTCCAGCGGCTGCTACAATCAGGATGTTGTTGTCAAGGGCGTATTTGAGTGCTGATTTTTCTTCTGCTGTCAATTTGTGCCGTGTGGTTTGTGTGCCGTCGGGGTTGATTTGGGTTAAGTCGAAGCTGAGGTTGATGAGGGCGTTGGGTTGTTTGGCGGCGATTGCTGCGTTTACAAATTCTATCAGGGATTGATGCCAGTTGCCGCTGCCTGTTGCTCGTCCCAACCAAATCGGAGTCGATTTTTGGGTGGGGTTTTGATTGTCTGTGGTGGCGATAATTTCTAAAATTGTGTCGCCGTGTTGGTTTCCTTGGTTTGGTTGGAGTAGGGGGTTGTTGTCGCCCTCGATTAAGTCTTTGCCGAGGCTGATTTTGCTGTAGTTGATGTGGGGATTGTTGGTGGTGAATCCGGTGTCGATGATGCCGATTAATGGTTGGTTTTTTTGGGGGAGGTTGGGGGTTGTTTCTGGTTGGGTTTCTGTGTCGGTGGTTGTGTATTCGTTGATGGTTGTTTCGGAGTGGCTGTCAGTTGCAGTTGCGATGAAGGAGTCGGGGATGATATGAAGTGAATTGTCTGGCTGATTGTTGGCGTCGGATGATATTTCGGGAGTAATGGCGATGTTTTCGGAGTCGAAGTCGGGGTTGACAAATTCGTCGATAGTTGTTGGTGGCTGATTTTTGCTGTCGGCGGTGATATTTTCCGATTGTTGTGAGTGATGATTTTCGGTGACGGCAATTTCGGGTATAATAGTTTGGGCGTCGGTAACTATGTATTCTGATGCGGATGGTTGATGATTTTGGCGGGATTCTGTTTCGGGAATGTTAGGAAATTGTTGGGCGAATATGCTGTTGAGAGTTTCCGACTGTTGGGAAATTTCTTCGGGAGAAATTAGCGGGAAATTTTCAGGAGTTTGGCTGGCTATTTCGGGGGTATCGATAAGAGTTGGAGAGGTGTTTTCAATTTCCCCGGTGAGAATGTCTGTGGATGCTGCGGGTATTGCTGGTATTTCTGGTTTGTCGGGTTGGAAAAAGACGGATGTTTCGATTTTGTCTCCTGTGATGAAGTCGATTGATTTGGCATCTGCGATGGCTGGTTGAATGTTTTCTGAGATAGTTGGGATTGTGTTTTCGGAAACTTGCGGGTTTTGAGTTTCTGTCGTTGGGGAGTTTTCGGGTTTTGTTTCAGCAGGATTTGTCGCGCAATTGCAAATTTCGGAAACTGTCGAGTTTTTGGTTTCTGTCGCTGGGGAGTTTTCGGTTTTTATCTCAGCAGGATTCGGATCGGAATTGGGAGTTTCGGAAACTGTCGAGTTTTCAGTTTCTGCTGTGGGAGAGTTTTCGGTTTTTGGATCGGCAGAATTTGGATCGGAATTGGGAGTTTCGGAAACAGTCGGATTTTCAGTTTCTACTGCGGGAGAATCTGTTTTTGGATCGGCTGGATTTGGATCGGAATTGGGATTTTTGGAAACAGTCGGATTTTCAGTTTCTCCTGCGGGAGAATCTGTTTTTGGATCTGCAGAATTCGGATCTGAATTGCGATTTTCAGAAACAGTCGGGTTTTTGGTTTGTGTCGCAGAGGAATTTTCCGTTTTTGGATCTGCAGAATTCGGATCTGAATTGCGATTTTCAGAAACAGTCGGGTTTTTGGTTTGTGTCGCAGAGGA
>NZ_JAUBTG010000098.1:9466-10164 GCF_036702395.1 Microcoleus sp. D3_18_C2
ATTTTCCGTTTTTGGATCGGCAGGATTTGGATCGGAATTGGGATTTTCGGAAACAGTCGGATTTTTGGTTTGTGTCGCAGAGGAATTTTCCGTTTTTGGATCGGTAGAATTCGGATCGGAATTGGGAGTTTCGGAAACAGTCGGATTTTCAGTTTCTACTGCGGGAGAATCTGTTTTTGGATCGGTAGAATTCGGATCGGAATTGGGAGTTTCGGAAACAGTCGGATTTTTGGTTTGTGTCGCAGAGGAATTTTCCGTTTTTGCTTCCGTCAAATCCGTCGCGGAATTGGCACTTTCGGAAACAGTCGGATTTTTAGTTTCAACGGCGCCAGATGTTTCCGTTTTTGCTTCCGCAGCATCCGTCGCGGAATTGGCACTTTCGGAAACAGTCGGATTTTTAGTTTCAACGGCGCCAGATGTTTCCGTTTTTGCTTCCGCAGCATCCGTTGCAGAATTGGCACTTTCGGAAACAGTCGGATTTTCAGTTTCTCCTGCGGGAGAATCTGCTTTTGGATCGGCAGGATTTGGATCGGAATTGGGATTTTCGGAAACAGTCGGATTTTCAGTTTCTACTGCGGGAGAATCTGTTTTTGGATCGGCAGGATTTGGATCGGAATTGGGAGCAGGGCGAACGCATCTAAATTTCATGTTAACATAATCTGGTATATTGGAGAAGAATTATTGAGTAACTACAAAAC
>NZ_JAUBTG010000099.1:0-9731 GCF_036702395.1 Microcoleus sp. D3_18_C2
TGCAAATAGGTTCTATAAACCCGCCCGACCCCACGAAAAATCCTCTTATTGATATTGCTGCAAGATGTCAGGTTAAATAATTCTCATTCATCACCACTAAAGTCCTCACTACAAACCGATAAAGTTTGTAGTGAGGACTTTAGTCCTCAAACTAAGATGCTACTAAGCCGCAGCCAAATTTGCTGCTGCAAACTCCCAGTTAGCCAAATTATCCAAGAAATTAGTAATGTAGTCGGGACGGCGGTTTTGGAAATCCAAATAATAAGCGTGTTCCCACACATCCAAAGTCAGCAACGGAGTTTGGCCGTGTGCTACCGGGGTGTCAGCGTTAGCAGTTTTGGTAACTTTCAAAGTGCCGTTGTCCAAAACCAGCCAAGCCCAGCCGCTACCGAACTGAGTTGTCGCAGCAGTCTTGAATTCTTCTTTGAATTTGTCGAAGCTGCCGAAGTCGGCGTTGATTTTCTCAGCTAAAGCTCCTGTCGGAGTGCCACCGCCGCCCGGTGCGAGGGAATTCCAGAAAAAATTGTGGTTCCAAACTTGACCTGCATTGTTGAAAATGCCGGCTTTGGATGGGTCTTTAGCAGATTCCTTGACAATTTCTTCAAGGGATTTGCTCGCCATTTCAGTTCCTTCAATCAGTTTATTCAGATTGGTCACGTAAGCAGCGTGGTGCTTGTCGTGGTGGAACGAAAAAGTGTTGGCCGACATATGAGCTGGCTCTAGGGCGTCAGCGGCGAAGGGTAACGGTGCAAGTTCAAATGCCATTGTGTTCAATCCTCTCTGGATTACTTTTGGTTTTTGGGCTAACTTTCCGGCTTTTGTATGATTAAAGCCGAGAGTCCCTAGCTTGAGTTTATCAAGCTGTGGTAAATAATTCTTTACAATTTTCATATTTTATAGCAGTTGGGGCATTTCAGCATTCAGACTTGTATTTTTTAGATATCAAAGCTACTTATTGCAGCATTCACATAGCATAAACTATCACTAAATGTCAAGCCACCTGGGTGGCAAATAAAAGTGTGTGTGAAATTGTCAACCAATCGAAATTTTATGAGACTGATAAAGAGATTAAACCTGTAAATTGCCATAGATTAACCTAAGTTCAATTAAGCTGTAAGAAAGCCAAACAAGTTGCAGCATATGTCAATGGAAAAGCGTTTAAACAACTCGTCGAGTAACCCCCCTCAATGGTTGAATTTGCAATTAATCGTCACCGGTCTGGAAACAGTCCAAGACTTAATTGTAATTTCCCTATGTATTGGTTTGTTTTGTTTCATGGTGCTAGAACTGCGAGAAATGTTCTTCTCGCTGCTACCTCCTTTGAATTTCCAGGAAGTCACGGCAGATATTTTATTTCTATTAGTTTTAGTGGAATTATTTCGGCTGCTAATTATTTACTTGCAAGAAAAAAGAGTTTCGATCGGCGTAGCTGTGGAAGTTTGTATTGTATCAGTTTTGCGAGAAGTGATAGTGCGGGGAGTGCTGGAAACTCCCTCGGTTCAAATATTATCAACAGGCGCATTTTTGCTGGTTTTGGCAGTGTTGTTGGTAGTCCGAGTTTGGTTGCCGCCAACCTTCGAGGGAATTGACCCGGAACGTCGCATGGCTAGCAGAAAGAAAAATTTTTCAGACAATGAATCTTCTGTCGCATCTGTTGCAGTCAATAGCAAGTTTAATTCTCATTGAATATGTCATGACAGGCGATTTTAGATTTTAGATTTTAGATTTAGTCTTTTATCGCTTGTCACGTTACAGCTATCATTTCGCGTAAAACTGAGATTTTGCACCATTGTCAAGAACGGGCTCTGGGGCCCGTTCCACAAAGAGTAGATTTTCTTGTGGGGAGTAGGGGTTGGGCAGGAGAATCCACCCAAAAAAGAATTATTGAGAATGGTGCAAGATGTGAGTTCAAATCAACCTGATAACGTTGGCAGTGAAGACTACATTCCTCTGTATTTTCAGAGGAATGTAGTCTTCACTACCAAGACAAGGTTCATCAGTCATTCCCAATTATTCAAATCTAAAATCTCAAATCTAAAATCTAAAATGGTATTACCCGTTAGCCTGCAATTCCTGCAAGCGGGCAAACACTTCTTTAGAGTGAATCGCCGGATTAATCTTCACAAAAGTTTCCCGCAAAATACCTTCAGGGTCAATAATAAAACTGTGTCGCGCGGAGATAAAACTCATCCAAGAACCGTAAGCTTTACTCACTTTACCGTCGGTATCAGCTAACAGTGGAAACTTCAAACCTTCCGAATCGCAAAATTCCGCGTGCGAGTTGACATCATCAGCGCTAATACCGATAATTTGAGTATTTTTTGCCAAGTATTTCGGCAAGTCTTCCTGAAATCGACGCGCTTCGATCGTACATCCCGAAGTAAAGTCTTTCGGATAAAAATAGACTACCAGCCACTTACCGCGATAATCGGACAGGGACACTTGTCCGTCGCCGCTGTTTGTTGGCAAACTAAAATCCGGGGCTGGTTGATTCACCGCCGGAAGCTTGCCACCTAGGGCAAATGCAGGTGTGGCAAAATTGAAACTTAGAAAAACTAGACAAATTGCCAATAAAGTGGTAAAAAACTTGCGACGGGGCATCATAAATTTAGAAGTAGAACTGTACTTAACACAAGTTTACAGTTTTCTGATTAAATGGGTAGGGGCAATTCGCGGATTGCTTCTAAAACCCAACGATCACTCACTCAAATAGCAATTTACCCATGAGCGCTGCACTCCCGTTAACAGGCAAAGCTATAGTAGTCCAGATAATTAACGGTCAACCCGTTACGATCGAAGTAGACGGCACTAATGCCCCGATTACTGGGGGAAATTTTGTTGACTTAGTTGAACGAGGCATTTACGACGGGGTGATGTTTCACCGAGTTGTGCGCCAGCCAGAGCCTTTTGTAGTGCAAGGAGGCGATCCGCGCAGCAGAGATAGGACAATTCCAGCGAGTCAATTGGGAACGGGTAGTTTTATTGACCCTGATACCAATCAGGCGCGTTTTATTCCTTTGGAAATTACGCCGCAAGGGGCCGCGCAACCTGTTTACAGCCAAGTTGTAACCCAGACGCCGCAGTTGCAGCATAATCGAGGGGCTGTGGCAATGGCTCGTTCTAATGCTTTGGATTCGGCTTCTTCGCAGTTTTATTTTGCTTTGGATGATTTGCCATTTTTGGATGGTAATTATGCTGTTTTTGGTAACGTTATTCAAGGTTTTGAAACGGTGAATGCGGTGCAGCAGGGCGATCGCATTTCAACTGCAAAAGTCGTTCAAGGAATCGTTCCCAGTCGGGTTTCTAGCATAGTTAGCGATGTTAATGCGCTCAACGCTTTAATCAATAGTACCAATTTCGTAAATCTATCTTTGGGAGCGCTCAGATTGCCAAACACCCCCAACAACTATCAAGTCACTTCCCAAGACTCTCAGCAAAATCCCAGCGGTGTACTGGGAGGTAGTGCAAACGATCGCATCATCGGTTCACCGACTGATGATGCAATTAACGGCAGCCAAGGCAACGATACTATCACGGGCGAAGCGGGTGACGACTTTCTTAGAGGCGGCAAAGGTAACGACTCCATTAGCGGAGGTGTTGGCGACGATATTATCAACGGAAATCTCGGCGACGATATTATCAATGCCGATGCTGGTAACGACTTTTTGCGAGGCGGCAGAGGAAACGATGTTTTAATCGGCGGCGATGGTAACGATTTTTTGATTGGCGATACTGGCAGCGATACTCTCACTGGTGGTGGCGGTACTGATACGTTTGTTCTGGTTACGGGTGAAAATCTGGAGTTGGATGGGGCGAGCGATATAATTCTTGATTTTAGGCCTGGAGAGGGCGATCGTATTGGCTTAACCAGCCCTTTATCCAACACCTCATTCACCCAATCAGGCAGCAACACACTCATTCAATTTGGAGGAGTGACTTTGGCTGTGGTTCAAAATGCCGCCCCTGCAGCAGTTCAAAATGCTGCTTTTACAATTAACTTTTCTACTGCTTTCCTTGTCGATAACTTGCCCCCCGGAGACGCCGCCTTGAGAGTTGGCTAACTTTAACAAGACTCGCGCCCTAATTATAGGTGTAGGGTGCTCTTCGGTGCACCTTACCTGATTATCAATTCCCAATTTCCAAATTCAACTAATACCATAGCTGACTAATTTTAGAAACCGCATCTTGATAAGAATCCATTCTTCCCTGCTGCTTAAAAAGCCCTGCTGCCTTCTGGAAATCCTCAAATGCTCCATGAACCTCTCTCAATTTATATCTAATCACTCCTCGGTTAAAGTAAGCTTTAGCAAAATCGTTATTGAGGCGAATTGCTGACTCAAAATCAGCTAGTGCTGCTAGGGAATTCTCCATTTGCAGGCGGATAGCACCTCGGTCAAAGTAAGATTGAGCTAGATTAGGGTTGAGCAGGAGTGCCGAGTTGTAATCTGCGATCGCCGCAGTATAATGTTTTAAACGAGTCAGCATAAACCCCCGATTGCTGTAATACTTGGCTCGGTAAGGATTGAGTTCGATGGCTGTAGTTAAATCTTCGATCGCCGATTGCTTATAGCCTAATTTGTAGCGGGCCACACCGCGATCGTTGTAAGCTGACGCGAATTGCGGATTAATGTTAATTGTGGCAGTAAAATTTTTAATAGCGCCGTCCAAGTTTTGTTGTTCGAGATTTTTTAAACCCTGAGTGTAAAACTTTTTGGTACTAACTTTTAAATTTGCCTCTTGTCGGGATTCAGCTTGCTCCCCCGAAAATACCCCGGAAATATTAGTGAATCCCAAAGATTCGATCGAATTGAAAATAGTTGTGACAACTAATTGGCTTGGGAGAAGGGGGATAGTAGGCATGGGAGAAGTGGTGTTCAACTGTATGCTGTCATTTTCCTCCATACTTCAGCTACTGACAGTGATATCCGTAGTGTCAGGAACGTGATAACTTTGATGAGATTTGGTGATGCTGGGGCATTGACTTGTGTGATGAAAGTTGGGCTTAGTTAGTGATGCCGATCGCACTTCAGAACAAATGCGTCTAGAACCCTTTAAATATAAGGTTTTCCGCCTAGATTGGCGGTTTCTTTCTTCCCATATTGAGCAGTTCCTACCGGGATTATTGGCAGGTATGCCCCTGGGAGAGCGATCGCAACTGTCGGCAGCAAGTATTACTTTGTAGCGATATTCGATCGGGATTTGTCCATCGGACACGGCCATCTTAAACCCGGTTTTTACTCACGCCCCGAGCACCATTCTCGCTTAACAGGCCCGACGGCCTGTTCCACAAATTACTAATATTTTTGAGTAATATTGCTGAGGAAAGTTGCCGATTATTTGCTATGCTTTGATTAGACATCAATAATTTATGGCACAAATTAGTGTCAATGAAAAAAGTTATGAGGTTGAAAATTTTCTTCGCTGCATTGTTGGCGATCGTCCTGTTCACTCTCTACTTAACTCCTCCTGTTATGGCCGCGAATGGGGAGGATGTGAGTCACCTATTAAAGGATAATTGGTGCGTCAGTTTTTTGTGGAAGCAATGCGATTTGAGCGCTGTCGATTTGCGGGGCGCTAATCTCCAAGAAGCCAATTTGAGCGGCGCTAATTTGTCCGGCGCTAATTTGTCCGGTGCTAACTTAAAAAATGCGGATCTTTCTGGCGCAGACCTCACCGGCGCTAATTTAGCAAATGCTGATATTCTAGGCACGGATCTCAGTCGAGCCAATTTGACAGAAGCTAATTTCAACGGTACCAAGTTGTGGGATGCTAATCTGACTTTGGCAAATCTGAGCCGCGCCAATTTACAAGATGCTAATGTCTTAGATTCTCGACTTTGGGGAAGCAATCTTACCCAAGCTAACTTAACGGATGCGACGCTGCACGGTGCTGACTTGCAATATGCTAATTTGGCAGACACTAATTTAACAGGTGCTGACTTGCACAGCTTCTTTTTCCGAGGTTCCAAACAAGTCACAAATTTGAGCAATGCTAATTTAGAAGGCGCTACTTTAACGGGAGCAAATCTCAGAGGTGCGGTGCTGGCTGGGGCAATAATGCCGGACGGGTCTATTAATGAAGAAAGTGGGTTTAATTTACAGTAGAGTAAAATTAAAGTCTGCTTGAATAATTTCAACAACAGGCTTTCGGGCTGATTTCGCATTATCGGGTGTAGCTGCGCCCATTGCCAACAGCTTGTTGAGGATGCTGTCAATCGATTTTAGATTTTAGATTTTAGATTTTAGATTGAAGCCTTGACTTGCGCGAGATAAATACGTTCGGCAAGTTTCATCGGATACAGGTTTTTATTTCTCCCTCCTGAGTCTCCGAAGGAATGAATCACGTGGCGGGTATCCTGGATGCTTGCGGTCAAGATATCAATTTAAACCAGGGTGCGATCGACCTTTTAACTCCCAACCAGTAAATCTCGCTAAAATCTTAAATCTCAAACCGAACCTGCGCGCATCTGTTACAATTTTCAACAAAGCCAGAACAGCCCCGAACCTGAAGTCGCCTGCCTAGGGATACCAGCCCCCGACAGGAGTCGTGAATAACAAAAATATTAGATATTTAGTTTAAACTCCCAAATTCATCTGTAGAGTCTCTCTAAAATCTAAAATCGATGGGCTGTGGACTCAATCTAAAATTTAAAATCTAAAATCTAAAATCTAAAATCTAGAATCGACTGATGGAAACCCTGCAAACTCAACTTTACGAACTCGCACAATTTGCTAATAATTTAGTAAATACGCAACTGACAAACCTCAGTTTAGTCAGCGTCGGAGTCATCTTTCTGGCAGGGTTGCTAACGAGCTTAACGCCCTGTATGCTTTCAATGTTGCCGATCACGATCGGCTACATCGGTGGATACGAAGCAAAAAGTCGCCTGCAAGCAGCAGCCCAGTCTGCGTGGTTTTCCCTGGGATTGGCCACTACCCTTGCGGGTTTAGGCATTGTAGCATCATTTGCCGGACAAGTTTACGGCAAAATTGGCCTGGGTTTACCGATTCTTGTCAGCATTATTGCTATTCTAATGGGGCTGAATTTACTCGAAGCTTTACCCTTACAAATGCCGTCTTTCGACGCTGTGGGGTGGGTGCCGAAAGATTTGCCGGCGGGTGTGCGATCGTACTTATTGGGCTTAACTTTTGGTTTAGTAGCCTCTCCCTGCAGCACGCCGGTTTTAGCTACACTCTTAGCTTGGGTTTCCAAAACGGGAGATACAGTTTTAGGTGGTGTGTTACTGCTGTTTTACGCTGCTGGCTACGTCGCTCCGCTAATCATAGCAGGCACTTTCACTGCTAGCATAAAAAAGCTGTTAGAATTACGTCGGTGGTCGAGTTGGATTACGCCTGTTAGCGGCGTTTTGCTAGTAGGATTTGGCGTTTTCTCTCTGCTTTCCCGCATCCTTCCCGCGTAACTTTCGTTCTCAGGAATTCAGTCCTTATTGAGAGATATAGCAATCACTATGGAATGCGTGAATTAAGTTTTTTTTAACGAACCGCGAAGACGCGTTAGGCGAAGCCGCGCGTAAGCGCTAGAACACGAAGGAAGAAAGAAAGAAAAGAGAAAGAATTCAAAATTGATTGAGACTTTTTCAATAAACATAATAATATTTTGTTCATCTTTTTTTTCCCTCCTTTCTCTTCCTTCTCCCTTCTTCCATCCGTTACATCTCGTACAGTGCTGGTTGCCGAACTTGCTGACATCCGTTACATCCCGTACATTGCTCGTTGCCGAACTTCCTCCATAATTACCAATGACATCAAAAGAAGTATTTCTATCAAAACTCTCAAGCTGGGCGACTGCCCCTCAAAAGTTTTTCAAGCGAGAAATCTTGCCGGTGCTCGCAGATTTGCGGCTGGCCATTATCTTGCTGCTGACGATCGCATTTTTCAGCATTTCCGGCACTGTCATCGAACAAGGCCAATCAGTACCCTTTTACCAATCTAACTATCCAGAACACCCTGCTTTGTTCGGCTTCCTAACTTGGAAAGTTGTGCTAATTGCAGGACTTGACCACGTATACCGCACTTGGTGGTTTTTGTCAATCCTAATTTTGTTTGGCAGCAGCTTAACAGCTTGTACATTTACCCGACAATTTCCCGCACTAAAAGCCGCCCGCCGCTGGAAATTTTATGAAGAACCAAAGCAGTTTGAAAAATTAGCTCTCAGTGCGGAATTAGAAACAGTTGCTTTAACTTCGTTAGAACCACTTTTGCAGCAAAAAAACTACCGCATATTTCGAGAAGGCGAAAAAGTTTATGCCCGCAAGGGAATAATTGGCAAAGTCGGCCCGATTATTGTTCACGCCAGTATGCTAATTATTTTAACTGGGTCGATATGGGGCGCAATGACGGGATTTCTAGGTCAAGAAATGGTTGCCAGCGGCGAAACATTTCAGGTGCAGAATATCTTGGATGCGGGGCCTTGGGCGGGGCCGCAAATACCGAAGGATTGGTCGATGCGAGTTAATCGGTTCTGGATTGATTATAGTCCGAGCGGTGCGATCGACCAATTTTACTCTGACCTGTCAGTTTTGGACAAAACAGGCCAAGAGGTCGATCGTAAAACCATTCACGTTAACGAGCCCCTCAGATATCGGGGAGTCACATTTTATCAAGCAGATTGGGCAATAGCCGCCGTGCGAGTTCGCCTCAACAAAAGCCCGGTTTTACAATTGCCAATGGCTCAGCTAGACACCCAAGGTAAAGGCCGAATTTGGGGTGCTTGGATTCCCACAAAACCAGATTTGAGTGCGGGAGTTTCTCTGCTAGCAAAAGACTTGCAAGGAACGATGTTAGTGTACGGTACGGATGGCAAATTGTTAACTACAGTTCGCGCCGGCACGGCGGTGGAAGTTAACGGAGTCATGCTGACAATTGACGAAGTTGTAGGCAGTACGGGATTGCAAATTAAAGCCGATCCTGGTATTCCGATCGTTTATACTGGCTTCGGGTTGCTAATGCTTAGTGTGCTGATGAGCTATCTGTCTCACTCGCAGATTTGGGCTTTGGAAAAGGACGGCAAACTATACGTCGGCGGGCGCACAAATCGCGCTCAGGTGACTTTTGAAAGAGAAGTTGTGGAGATTTTGGACAAGTTGGCAGAATCGAAACAAGAGGAAGAAAAGAGCGAAATAGCGCCGACTTCTCTAGCTAGTCAAAATTAATTTTATGGTGGGCATTGCCCACCATTGATGTCAACAACCAGGTAAAAGGTAGTATCAGTCTTCTGTCTGAGTCACAATCCCCTCGATCTCTCTTAGCCCCCCTTAAAAAGGGGGAAGAGCATTCAAAGTCACGCCCTACTCCCTTTTTAAGGGGATTTAGGGAGATAGAGACTCGACTACAAGCGACCTTCATTATGGGTTTGAGCCTGGTTGGTGACACGAATGCAATAGATTTTATATCGGAAAATAAGTGAATTTACGTAAATTATGGTACTGCTAATCAGGTAATTTTTAATAAAAGTCAGTGACTATACAATTGTAAATCTTCACAACAAGAGATATCATCTACCCATAGTTATTTAAATTTAAAAAAACTCAATAACTATGGATCAACTTATCCTGGTATTTTTTTATGCCAATTATCGTTCCTTTTGTCCTTCAAACAGTTTTACCTATACTCAGTGCGCTTTTCGCTCTTTTGATGGGAGCGTGTCACTTTTGCAATGAGTATAAATACCCAAAAATACTAGGGCAGAGGTTTTGAGCTATTTTTGGGCAA
>NZ_JAUBTG010000100.1:0-9693 GCF_036702395.1 Microcoleus sp. D3_18_C2
AACTTCTAGGAGTTAGGCTAACCGTCCCTGGATAGGAGAACCTACCCATTTAGGTTAAACGAATCGCACACCGGACATGATATAATACCAAATCCCAAATTTCTCCCCTGTTTATTTATTAGTCCGCGAAAGACGATCGGCGAAACTGACTCGAACCGTCTAGCAGCAAACGAAAGTTTGTACGATCAGTTTCTACCGCCGACTCCGATCTTTTTACTTACCATCAATTATTATGCAAAACTTCAACTGGACAAAACTTCAAAATGGCTCAGACATTCGCGGTATCGCCCTCGAAGGCGTTCCCAATGAAAAAGTCAACCTCACCCCCGAAATTGCGACAATCTTAGGTAAATCATTTGTCAGTTGGCTGGTGCAAAAAGTCAAGAAACCAGCGGCAGAATTAACGATCGCGATCGGGCGTGACAGTCGCCTATCAGGGCCAACCTTAATGCAAGCTGTCATGGAGGGAATCACCTCAGTTGGGGCAACAGTGTACGACTTTGACATGGCCTCAACCCCCGCCATGTTTATGAGTACCATTACCCCTGGTTTTGATTGCGACGGCGCAATTATGCTCACTGCTAGCCATTTGCCCTTTAATCGCAACGGCTTAAAGTTTTTCACCGCCCAAGGTGGGTTACAAAAACAGGATATTACAGATATCTTAGGAATAGCGCAAAGCAATAAATTCCAGCCAGCCGCATCGCCCGGTAAGATTACAAAGCATGATTTTATCTCTGTTTATGCTAACCAATTTGTCACAAAAATCCGGGAAGCAGTCAATCACCCCGATAATTTTGAGCAGCCACTAACAGGACTAAAAATTGTTGTGGATGCGGGCAACGGTGCTGGTGGTTTTTATGTTGATAAAGTCTTAAAACCTTTAGGTGCAGACACTACGGGCAGTCAGTTTTTAGAACCCGATGGTACTTTCCCCAATCATGTGCCAAATCCCGAAGATAAACAGGCAATGCAGTCAATTTGTCAAGCGGTAATTGAAAATCAAGCTGATTTTGGGATTATTTTTGATACCGATGTCGATCGCAGTGCGGCCGTCGATCAAGTTGGCAAGGAACTCAATCGCAATCGCTTAATTGCCTTGATTTCTGCCATTATATTACAAGAACACCCAGGCTCTACCATTGTCACCGATTCTATCACCTCCGATGGCTTGACACAATTCATCGAACAAGATTTAAAAGGAATTCACCATCGCTTTAAACGCGGCTACAAAAATGTGATTGACGAGTCGATTCGCCTCAATGAAGCCGGACAGGAATCATGGCTGGCGATTGAAACCTCTGGACATGGAGCTTTGAAAGAAAATTACTTTCTGGATGATGGCGCTTATTTGGTCAGCAAATTATTGATTGAATTGGCTAAGTCAAAGCTAGCAAACCAATCTTTGCCAGATTTAATTGCGAATTTAAAAGAACCAGAAGAAAGTGCAGAATTTCGGATTAAAATTGGTGTGGATGATTTCAAGGCTCACGGATCTCGCGTTATTGAACAACTGCAACAATTTGTCTCAACCCAAGCAGACTGGAAAATAGTTCCCAATAACTACGAAGGTTTGCGAATTTCCTGCACGTCACCTAGCGAATCTGGCTGGTTTCTGTTACGCTTATCACTCCACGATCCGGTGATGCCTTTGAATGTTGAGTCTAATGTTAAGGGTGGTGTTGCTCACATAGTCGCTCGGCTTTTAGCTTTTTTCAAAACAACAGAATCCCTTGATTTTTCGGCACTATCGCTCTAAGTTTTACTCGTGTTAGACTATTAGTAAACCAAACCCAAGGAGGAATTTAATCATGTGGCTTTTAATCATAAAATGTTCTGCTGAAAGCTGGGATACCCATTCCAAAGCTTTCAAAGCGATCGCTGCCAAATATCCTGCCACGCCTTCCTCTTCCAAAAAGATGAAAGGTGATGGTCAACGCATCATGGAATATCAGCTTGAGAATGTCAACGATGTAGAGGAATTTATGGAAGAATGCTTGACCTTAGATGGTTTCACCGCTACCTTTGAATCTCTGTAAATTTAGGTAATCAAATTATAGCAATTCTCAATTTTTATCTCCTACCATTTTAGATGTGAGATTGAAAAATTGGGAATTAATACTATTTACTCAAAAGTAGGCTACAATAACTAGAGAGTTTTAGCAAGGTTATCCGAAAATAAACTGCCAAGAAAGAAGTGATTTAACAGCAGAGGAATTAAAAATAATTTTGTTGTAGCGCCGTGAAATATAACTAATAGCAATTGTTAAAAGTTATGTAACAGTAGCTAGGACTGATAAAATATAATCCCATCCGCTTAGACATGAAGAGTGTTTCTGTTGAAACTTGGGTTCTCCTAAATTTGTAGTGGAAACGGTAGTGTGAGCGTCTGGCTGAAGCGGGCTTTCCTCCCCGCACTACAGAAATTTTTATTGCGGATTGCTAGAGTTAGTCTAGATAGTTAAAAATATATCAGCGAGAGAAAGGTTAAGGACTGCTAGTGATGGTAATGACTGTGAATCGAGACAACTGCGGGCTAAGTACGGAAATAATTACGGGTCGGATTTTGCGGTGGGGGCAGTTGAAAGCAAACAAGCTAACCGCTGGTTCGATCGGGGGAATTGTTGCTGGCTTTCTGAGTTTTGCCCTGCCGGTACAAGCTTTGCAGGTAGTTGTGACGCCGACAAATCCCCAACTGGGAGATACGCTGTCAGTAATGATTCAGGTTGACGGTAACGGCGGGGAAACTCCAACAGTTTCTCTACAGCAAAAAAACTACCCCGCTTTTCCGATCGGCAACGGCCGCTTTCGGGCCCTGCTACCGACGACGCCCCTAGAGAAACCCGGTGCTCGCCAAATCCAAGTCGCAGGTGACGGACAAGTGCAGAACTTGAGTCTCCAAGTGCGCGATCGAAATTTTCCTACTCAATCCATCTGGCTACCGCCTGGGAAAGACAGCGAAGGTACAGACGCGGAGTTCGATCGCGTAGACGCATTTAAAGCACTCGTGACACCCGAAAAATTTTGGGACGGCAAATTGTTGCGCCCCAACTCCGGCGAAATTACTACTATTTACGGGGTGCGACGTTATTATAATGGGGTATTTGCTCAAGACTACTACCACCGCGGCGTTGATTACGCGGGTGCTTACGGTTCCCCTGTAGTGGCACCAGCAGCAGGTCGCGTGTCTCTAGTGGGACGCGAATCCCAAGGGTTCAAAATCCACGGCAATGTCGTTGGTATTGACCACGGCCAGGGGGTAGCCAGTATTTTGATGCACCTGGCCCGGATTGATGTCAAGGAAGGCGATGTCGTGAAAGCAGGTCAAGTAATTGGTACTCTGGGATCAACGGGGGCTTCCACAGGCCCTCACCTGCATTGGGGACTTTACGTGCACGGGCAGGCCGTCGATCCTGTACCTTGGCGGCTTCAGGGAGTTGAGTAGGAGTTTTTACAGGTTTTGACGGATTTATCAGTCAATTATGGGGTAAGTTTGTGCTGGGGTGTGCAGATAACTTTATGGGTTATCAGTATTGAGTTAGGATTTGTATAAAAATTCTCAACTCAACTCTCAAAACTCGAATCTCAAGACGCTAACAATCGCGTCTTCACAAAACTTTATTGATGATGCCGTTGAGCGGGGACGCATATATGAGTATTGAAAAAATTGTTGAACAGGCTTTGCAAGATGGCTATTTAACGCCGTCTATGGAAGCTGAGGTGGGACGGATCTGCAATACGGCTTCGGAATTGTCGATCGAAGAGTACATGGCTCTCGATCGTCTGATGGGATCTTTGTTGACTGGCGAAGTTGTGGTTCTGCCACGCAAACAGTTCATCAACGTGATGGAAGAGTTGGTGCTCAGCGATGCGATCGCTAGGGTGGCCGAAATTGAGGCGACGAGCGACCTGAGTCTGGATGTGGGAGATATTGCAGCTTATGCTTTAAATAGGCTGCCACCTCTGTACGCTACGACTGAAGAGGGAGCTCACTTTCAAAGGGCTAGGGCTAAAGAGCAACTTCACGATTTGATTTCCAAAGAAGTCAACGCAGCGATCGCCCGCAACTTGGACAGGCCCGACACCCCAAACCCCACAGCTTTGGGCAAGTCTTCTGGAAACGAAGTTCTTTCACAGCTAAGCACTTGGCTGCAAGCTAACGCCACTAATTTTGAACCCCAGCCTTAGTACCAATCCAACAGCTCTATTTTGATTAAGTCGATCCCGCTCCATTCAGAAAGCGGGATTTTTAGTTTCTGAGCCAGCAAGATTCATCAGATGGCAGAAACCAGAATTCAAAAACAAAAAATTAAAATTTAAGAGTTTTCTATTTTATGTAAAAAATAAAAAACTCCTTCTTCTTTGTTCGTGACATCGGTTACATCTGACATCTTGCAGCAATATCAATAAGAGGATTTTTCGTGGGTCGGGCGGGTTTATAGAACCTATTTGCAAGCTTTCAGGCTGTTGGCGAACCCGCCCCTACGGCTAATTGAGAATGGTGCAAGATATCAGTTACATCCGAAGAAAGCGAATCCGCTGCCGAACTTCTTTTAAACGATTAATTGCTGCTGTCAGAAGAGTCAGCCGAAGGACCAGCGGTAACTTTTGTCTCTCGTTTTTCGCGTTTTTTCCGTTCCGCTTGGATGACATCTTGAAGCACTATTCGTGCTTGGGCCATTTTTTCCAAATTGCTGCGGTACAAATCTAAATCTTTGCTAACTTTGTCTTCTGGCAGGTGCAAGGCCGCACTGACTTTGGCGATCGCGTCGTTTCGCGTTTCTTGGTCTTTTACCAAGTTAGGGTCAGCTTTTTCTAATAGCGAGAACAAACCGATCGCGAACAAGCGGCTGTACTTAAATTGAGGGTTGCTGGCGATCGCCCCTAAAGACGCTTGCAAATCCGCTGTATCTTCAAAGCTGGTCGAGCGATCGAGCCACGAGAGCAACTCTTTGCCCGAAAGTCTATCCGCCAAGCTTTCCAATCGCTGAGCGTCTTGCTTGTAGCGCTCTGGATCGTCTTCTAGGGACTTGCATAAAGCGTTAAAAATCGAAAGTCTGTCTGCTTCTGGGGCGTACCCAAGCATGAATCGATCGAAAGCTGTCACTACACCCAAAGCATAAATCGGGTCGTATTGAAAATCGGCATTCGCCGAAAGCAAGTGCATTTCTACCATCAACTCTTCCACCACTCGACGGTAAATTGAGTTGATCGGTCGAGTGTGAATCGTATAGAAACTTCGCTTAGTATCTGAAACAGTACGGTTATTGTTCACCTGAGTCTTATAGATAAATAATTTTGCCGTAGCGGGCGTGCCAGCGCGGCGTGAGTAAAGTCGGGGGAGTCAGTCGATTTGAGATTTTAGATTTTAGATTTTAGATTTACCCCACAGATAAATCTGGGAGCTTGAACTTTGGTCTAAAATTTTTATCTTTCCACGACTTAAGTAAGTGGCACGGTATCCGTTGTTGGGCTGGGTCAATTCGGCGATCGGGCTGACAAAATTTGCCAGTTTTTTAAGCGTTGCCGCCGGATTGCGAGACAAAATTTTATCAAAAATATTTTACGCGCGATCGGCAGCAACAATTAATATGTCGCAATATGAGGGAAAAAACCCAGTATCTTTACAATCATAGCTCTTCTGGGATCGCTCATAAATCTCATCTTCTGACTTGCCCAGCCTTGATATGGTTTTACATATCACAATAACTTTTTCTTGTCAATCCCTAATCCTCAAAAAACAAACATGACAATTTCTCCTGAATTAATAGCTTTAGCCCAGTACATGGCGGGCGAATTTGACAACCGAGAACAAGCGCTAGCAGAGCCGGCGTGGTACGTCCACCTTCGTATGTGGCAAAGACCACTACCCGTTCCTTTATTTTCCGAACCCAGCATTGCCCTGTTTGCCGAACAAGCCAACATTCTGGAATTAGACAAGCCATACCGCCCTCGCATCGTGCAACTGAGGCACTCACAGATAGCGCCGGAACTTATCGAAGCTCAGTATTATATGTTCAACGACATTACAGCCGTCAAAGGAGCCGGTTGCAACCCCGACTTGCTTGGAAAGCTAACGAAGGAGCAAATCCAACTCCTTCCCGGCTGCACCCTCTCGGTTGCGGTGCAAAATTTAGCCTCAAACGGCTATCGATTTCGGGCATCTTTGCCGGAGGGCACTCGCTGCGGCTTTGCCTACGGGGGGCAAAATTACCAAGTAGACTTGGGATTTGAAGCCGCAGGCGAGGAATTTCTCAGCTACGACAAAGGAATAAGCCCCACCACAGGCAAGGCTATCTGGGGAGCTTTAATGGGCCCTTTTAGATTTGTCAAGCGTCAGGATTTTGCTGCTGAGATATTGGTTTGAAGCAAGAAGCAACAAGAAACTAGGAAGAAAAATATAGCTATCTAGGATAGAAGGCAAGACTTTACCTTGACCTATTCTTCTACTTTAGTGTTTTGGTGAACCTCTCAACCTCTCAAGAAAGGAAGAAAGCATAAGGAAGCTGGCAATAATTTACCTGCTTCCTGTTCTTGTGCAGGGTTCCGGCGCTTTTTGTGAGCCTCAAGCTTAAATTGCGCTTACACCGCAACCGATGCAAGCGAGAGTGGTCAACTTGCGCGCGGCACCCCCTCTAGAGCTTCTTCTTCCGTTTCAAAGATTTCAAACACAGAATCCATCATGGTGACTTCAAACACCAGTTTGGCTTCGGGATGAACATTGCAAATGCGGAAACTTCCCTTAACTTTATCCGCATCCCGCATACCTGCTACAAGTGAGGTCAGGCCAGAGCTATCGATAAAGTTAACCTGACCAAGATTCACTACAACATGGCGGCTAAGTTTGGAAATACACTCTTGCAACTTGAGGCGGAATTGCCAAGCTGTAGTGATGTCCAACCGTCCTGTCGGTGCTAAGACGATAACTGTTGTACCGTCTTGAAGCGTGTGGGTTTTTTGATCAATATGAATCACTGACCCTTCCCTCAAATTTATTATCTATCGCGGTGGTTACTGTCCCAGTAGTTTAACTCAGGTCGGTGACTGCTGAGGCATCCAATTCGCCCAATCTTGCGGTTTTAAGAACTTGGAGTAGAGTTCGGCTTCGGGAGAGTTGGGTTCTGGCTCGTAACAGTATTCCCAGCGTACCAAAGGTGGCAGGGACATGAGAATCGATTCGGTGCGTCCGTTGGTTTGCAAACCAAAGGTCGTGCCTCGATCGTACACCAAGTTAAATTCAACGTAACGGCCACGGCGGTAAAGTTGGAAATTACGCTCGCGCTCGCCGTATTCTTTCGATCGGTGCTTTTCAACAATTGGGGTGTAAGCTGGCAAAAATGCCCGGCCGCAGTCCTGTACGAAGGCGAACAGCGACTCCCAAGTCCTCGGTTCCGGCACGCCGATGTTGTTGCTGCACTCAGCGGCCTTGCCTTTGACATGATGGTCGCGGTAAAGCGCGCCTTGAGCGCTTTGGTAGTCAAAAAACAGACCGCCCACGCCGCGGGTTTCTTGGCGGTGGGGGAGATAGAAATATTCGTCGCACCAAAGTTTAAATGTCGGATAATATCCGGGATGGTGGCGATCGCAAGTTGCTTTCAGAGTTTTGTGAAAATGAGCTGCATCCTCAGCCAAGGGGTAATAAGGAGTCAAATCCACACCGCCGCCAAACCACCAAATCGGCCCGGCCTCAAAATAGCGGTAATTCAGGTGAACCGTAGGCAAGTAGGGATTGCGGGGGTGCAGCACCATCGAAGTGCCAGTTGCATAAAAATCGTGACCTGCAGCTTCGGGGTGCTTGGCCAGAATCAAAGCCGGCAAACTTTCGCCCCACACTTGGGAAAAATTGACTCCCCCTTGTTCAAACACATCGCCTTCGCGCATGACGCGAGAACGTCCGCCCCCGCCTTCGGAGCGTTCCCAAGAGTCCTCCTTAAATTTGCCAACGCCATCGAGCTGTTCGAGGGATTGACAAATTTCGTCTTGTAGGGTTTTCATAAATTGGCTGACTCTAGCTCTAGAGTCAGCGGGCGGCAAAAACGGGGAAGTGGCGGTTTTAAGTGTGGTAGAAACTGTCATCCGATTTAAGATTTAAGATTTTAGATTGAAGAATTGAAGAATTGCGACCACGGCTCAATTCGCCTATTGTGACCAAATTGCTTTCGGTCGTAGAAATTCTTGCCGATCGCATTTGAGTTTGAGATTGACCGTGAGTCCCAAATCCTGTCGTCATGTAATTATGCCACCGCAGGTCTGCAAACGATCGCTATGAAGTTACATTAAAAAATAGCAATAAAAATATACTTAAACCTGCGATCGAAAATTCGCAAACCCAATTGCAGAGCTATGGTGGAGAACACAATGCCCAATACACTCGATGTTAGTTCAGTCTTAGAAATCCTGCGACCCGTGCAAGACCCCGAACTGCAAAAGAGTTTGGTGGAATTGAACATGATTCGTAACATAAAAATTGACGGCGGTGTCGTCAGTTTTACTTTAGTGCTGACAACGCCTGCTTGCCCGCTGCGAGAATTTATTGTCGAAGATTGCCAAAAAGCGGTCAAACAGTTGCCAGGAGTCGAAAAAGTGGCAGTGGAGGTGACAGCCGAGACGCCGCAGCAGAAGGGAGTGGTCGATCGCCAAGGAATTGAAGGCGTGAAAAATATTATCGCAATATCCAGCGGCAAAGGCGGCGTCGGCAAAAGCACGGTGGCGGTAAACGTCGCAGTAGCGCTAGCCCAAACCGGCGCTAAGGTGGGTTTGCTGGATGCGGATATCTATGGGCCCAACGACCCCAATATGTTGGGTTTGGGGGACGCAAAAGTGATGGTTAGGGACGGAAAAAGCGGGGAAAGCCTCGAACCCGCCTTCAACTACGGCGTCAAATTAGTGTCGATGGCGTTTTTAATTGACAAAGACCAACCCGTGATTTGGCGCGGCCCGATGTTGAACGGGATCATTCGGCAATTCCTCTATCAGGTGAATTGGGGCGATTTAGACTATCTGATTGTCGATATGCCTCCGGGTACTGGAGACGCGCAGTTGACAATGGCGCAGGCTGTGCCGATGGCCGGTGTCGTGATCGTGACGACGCCGCAGACTGTCGCTTTGTTGGACTCCCGCAAGGGGTTAAAGATGTTCCAGCAGTTGGGAGTGTCGGTGTTGGGAATTGTGGAAAACATGAGCTATTTTGTGCCACCCGATATGCCCGATAAGCAATACGATATTTTCGGTTCGGGTGGCGGGGAAAAGACTGCTGCTGAGTTGGGAGTGCCGCTGTTAGGCCGCATTCCGCTGGAAATTCCGTTGCGGGAAGGTGGCGATTCGGGGGTGCCGATCGTGGTGGGGCAACCGGGTTCTGCTTCAGCTAGGGAGTTGCGGGCGATCGCGGGTCGCATTGCCGGTAAAGTTTCCGTAGCAGCCTTAGCCTAACTCACATCTTGGATTGTTAATCAGCTTTTGATGGGCGGGCGTCCCGCCCAACCCCTACTCCCCACAAGAAACCTGTTGAATTTGTGGAACAGGCATCTTGCCTGTTGAATTTGTGGAACAGGCATCTTGCCTGTTGAATTTGTGGAACAGGCATCTTGCCTGTTGAATTTGTGGAACAGGCATCTTGCCTGTTGAATTTGTGGAACAGGCATCTTGCCTGTTGAATTTGTGGAACAGGCATCTTGCCTGTTGAATTTGTGGAAC
>NZ_JAUBTG010000101.1:0-9369 GCF_036702395.1 Microcoleus sp. D3_18_C2
TCACTAACTCGCAGCGGAGTCAGGCTAACCGTCCCTGGATAGGAGAACCTATCCATTTAGGCTAAACGAATCGCACAAGAGAATTGATATTATACCCGGTTCGTAGTGAGTACGATCGTCCTTATAAAACCCCATCGGGCGATCGTACTCACTACAAACCTATAAAGGTTATTTTACCAAACTAGATATGAATTACGAACCAACTCCCGTCTTAAAAGGGAATATTTTAATTGTTGATGATATTCCGGCTAATTTGCAACTTTTAGCTCAAATACTCTCGCAGCAAGGGTACAAAACACGCACCGCACCCGACGGCAAACTAGCGCTGCGGTCGATCGAATTAACTCCTCCTGACTTGATTTTGCTCGACATCATGATGCCCGGTATGGACGGCTACCAAGTCTGCCAAGCATTGAAAGCTTCTCCCACAACCAAGGACATTCCAGTTATTTTTATCAGTGCTTTGAATGAAGTATTAGATAAAGTCAAAGCCTTTGAAGTTGGCGGTATAGATTATATCACAAAACCGTTTCACGAACAAGAAGTTCTCGCCCGCGTCTCAAATCAACTCGTGCAGCGCCAGTTGTTCCAGCAAACACAATCCTACGCCCAGCAACTCGAACAAACCGTAACTGAACTAAAGAAAACTCAAGCTCAGTTAATACAGAAGGAAAAAATGGCTTCTTTAGGTCAGCTAGCGGCAGGAATTGCTCACGAAATCAACAATCCCGTCAGCTTTATCTACGGCAATATTTCTCTAGCGGCGGAGTATGCGCGAGATTTGCTTCGCCTCGTCGAATTGTACCGACATTACTACCCCCACCCCGTTGCAGAAATTATCGGCGAATTGGATGAGATTCAACCCGAATTCATCGCAGAGGATTATCCAAAACTGCTGAATTCGATGACAGAGGGTGCTTCTCGGATTAGCGAAATTGTGATGTCTTTGCGGAAATTCACCCGCCTTGGCGAACAAAAGTACAAGCCAGTGGATATTCATGAAAGCATAGACAATACTTTAGTTATTTTGCAACATCGACTAAAGGGAACACACAAAGCTGGTGAGATAGAGGTCATTAAAGACTACAGCCAACTGCCAAGAGTCACCTGTTACGCCAGTGAGTTAAATCAGGTGTTCATGAACCTGCTAAGTAATGCTATTGATGCCCTGGAAAATCAATCGTCTCCCCGAAAAATTACCATCAGCACTTCAGTAGGTTTTGAGTCAGAAGCTGCGCTGCACAATCAAGATTCAATATTAGCCACTCACAACTATAAATCCGTTATTATTCACATTGCCGATAACGGTTGTGGGATGAGTGAGGAAGTGCGCCACCAGATATTTGACCCATTTTTTACTACGAAGCCTGTAGGCCGCGGTACTGGATTAGGGTTGGCAATCAGTCACGATATTGTAGTGGAAAAACATCGAGGTCAAATCAGTTGTATTTCTGCTCCGGGCCGAGGAACCGAGTTAATTTTGCAGATTCCGATATCTGTTAAATTTTAATACATTTCAACATTTTAAAATTTAACCGACCCAGAGAATATATGAGATAGATTGTACACGAGCATCTGTTTAAGGTAAAACCGATATTCCGTCAGTCCGTCAGGGGTTGAAACCCCTGCCTCAAAGTGAAAGTCCTCTAAAAGAGGACTGAATAATTTATTAAGCTGTTGGGCCTTTAAATTGTCTGTCAAAAAAAATCCAAGTCTTGTGGGGAGTAGGTGTTGGGCGTCCCGCCCGCCCAAAAATACAATCTAGATTCGTAACAGCTTAGTCCTCTTTTAGAGGACTTTCGCTATTAGACAGGGAATTCATTCCCTGGCGGACTGCCGGGTGAGCGGTATTTACTTTAAATCCAGCAATCCGCTAGTTTTCAGCTTGGGATTAAACCGGATTTCTTCTGTTACGCCGCGAGTTTTCAGCAGCGCGAAAATTTCATTTTCCACGCGCCGCGCGACATTTTTCAACAATTTATCTTTGGCAATTTCATCGGCGAAGATACCTTCATAATTTGCCGTTTCTTGGGCAGTCATTACAGTTTTTGTGTCGATGGGCTCGTTCCACTTGGCAGCATCGGCACCGTTACCTTGGGGTTGGGAACCGTTTTCGGCAATCCAACTTTCTCTAATGCTTTCTAGAATCGTGCGGCTGGGCTTGTCAATAGTTTGGACTTTCAGCCAGTAGCAATATTGGGTTTGGCGTACCAAATGCTGTTTGAGGCTGAGGTAAATGTCGCGAGAATAGCCGACAAATTGCAGGACTTTATCGCTGTCAAAAATTGCGTAAACGCCGATTTTTCCCTGGACAAAATCGGGCAATTTCCCCTCGGAGTCTATGTATGGAATGAATTCTAAGCTGGCGAGAGATTGAATGTCTTCTGTCATCCGATTTTAGATTTTAGATTTTAGATTTTAGATTAAACCACAGATGAACCAGCTTTTACCTAATTCTTAAAAACTCGATAGATTGCACAGAGGCGGCTGGGTTTAAATATTTTGGCTTGGAACATGAAATTAGGCGGGACGTTGACGATCGCAAAATCGCTCGATTGATGATACTTTTCAAATTCCGCAGGCATTCCCTTCGGCGTCTCGCTGCTGTAAGGGACTGGCTGAAACAGTAACTCGGCAAACTCAATGCGCGAGCATTGCAATTGTAGCGCTATTTGTTGGAGAAAGCTTTCACCGGTTAATAAACCGAACAGTGCTGTTTTAGCATCGGGTTCGAGGACAAAACTGCTATCGTAGCTTTCAATAATCTTAAGACCCATTTTCTGTATACTCCTGACAGACGGCGGTTAACGGTTATCGGTTAAGTGTTTTGAGCGATCGACTTAATCCTGAATTTTACCTGAGATTGACCGTTTTGAAGGCAGAAGGTCAATCGATTTTAGATTTTAGATTTTAGATTTTAGATTTTAGAATTGAAGCATTGACCCCACGGATAAATTCGGGGGCTCCTTTATCGGATACAGGTTTTTTATTTCTGGACGGATGAATCACGTGGCGGGTATCCTGGATGCTTTCGGTCAATGAAAATACCACAATCAGGAAATTTTGACCAATAGCCCTGATTTATTTGCCGATCGCTTTTATCATGTCGGTATTGCCATCTATCCGACTACCACTAAAAGGCTATGCAGAAGATTGAAAAAGCATCATTCCCAGCTTTGAGAAGTGCCCCGAACCAGCCGGACTGGCTAGAATTGGTAGAATACGCCTCTGTTGCTGGTTCCGCTATTGGCACGATTGCTGCAGGATTGTCGGGCCAAATTGTCTACGCTGCCGCCCCCTTAACCGCAGCACTATCGATAAATCTCGCCAATCGCCAGCGTTTCGAGCAACAAATGCAACAAAAGGCAAATTCTGCGATTACGGACGTACAGGCCGCAGTAGAACGTCGATCGCAACAAGTTCAGATACTACCTGGAGAACCTGCGGAACTCTACACCGCTGTCTCCGATTTGCAGCAAAAACTCCTGGGCTTGGAATCCGGCGTCATCGCCGAGGTACAAGCTGCCGTAGCCTCCCTCGAACGCCAAGCCCAGGCGCTGCCGGCTGATTCTCAGGAACTCTACACCACCCTGTCCGATTTGCAGCAAAAACTCCGCATTTTGGAAAATAGTGCCCTGAGAGAGCATGATTGGGAAAATGTCAACGTCCGATTTTTATTGATGGGCGAACAGTTAACTGAAGTTAAAACTATTACGGCTCAGTTACAGGAGCGATCGAACGAAGTAGACTTTGATACAATCCAAGGTTCTCTCCAGCAATTGCAGGACTTGCTCGATCGACCCACAATAGACACAGGGATGCTGCAAACCGAGATTCAGCAGTTGCAGCAGCAAGTGTCCGAATTGCAGAGACAAAATCAAGAAATTGTCAAGCCTTATTTGCAGCGTCTGACTCGCGCCGTGAAGAAACTATCAGCAAATTAGTCTTACTTATTCGTTTTTCGTAGGGTGCAGCGCGGGCATCTTCCCGCAGTCTTTTGTAGGGTGCGCCGGGCCGCGCACCTTACCAATGAGAAATTACCCGTTACTAAATTTTTGCCAAGCTTGCCAGAAAACATAAATCGATAACACTGCCAAGAGCGATCGAAAAGCTAAACTAACAATACGATCGGGCAATCTCGGCAAAAACCGCGTGCTCACCTGCGCGCCCAACAAACCGCCGCCGCCAAGAATTAACCCCACAACCCACAAAACATTCCCGCGCGCCGCGTGTCCCGCCGTCGCCGAAATTGCCGTGATGACGATGACGCCCAAGCTGGTTTGAATTGCGGTTTTAATGCTTTCTCCTAACAGCAAAATTTGCAGGGGAACCATAATTACGCCGCCGCCTACGCCGAACAAACCCGCTAATAAACCCGCCGCACTGCCGGTAGCAATTTTAGCAAAAGTTGGATGGAATAAAATATTGGAATTATTGGGTAATTCGTGATTAGTAATTGGTAATTGAGCATTTTCTCCTTGTCCCGCTTGTCCTCCCAGTTCCCCTTGTTCTAGTTCCGCTTTCTTCTTAGCTGTCAGGTGCTTGCGAACTTCAATCAAATAAATATTCAACCACAGCAACAACCCAAAAGTAAGTAACAGCAAGTAAGGCGGAAATATCCCCGCCAAATAAGCACCGATTTGTGCGGTGATGACGGCGGGAAATCCGATGCCTGCGACTTGACTCAAGTTGAGGTAGCCCATGCGCCAATTCTGGATGCTGCCAGAAATAGCTGTAATCACGATCGACAAACCGCTAGTAGCAACCGCTTGCACCGGAGCGTAATTGAGAGCCACCAGCAAAGGCACGAGCACCGTACCGCCGCCGATACCCAAAAATCCAGCTAGAATTCCGGCAAAAATTCCCGCCGCACCCAACATCAATAATTCAGTGATAGTCATTAGTCATTAGTCAGTAGTCATTAGTCATTAGTCAGTAGTCAGTAGTCAGTAGTCATTAGTCATTAGTCA
Organism: Microcoleus sp. D3_18_C2; assembly: GCF_036702395.1. Classification (NCBI taxonomy): domain Bacteria; kingdom Bacillati; phylum Cyanobacteriota; class Cyanophyceae; order Oscillatoriales; family Microcoleaceae; genus Microcoleus; species Microcoleus sp. D3_18_C2. The sequence goes on from NZ_JAUBTG010000101.1 coordinate 4,971, forward strand.
TTAGTCAGTAGTCAGTAGTCAGTAGTCATTAGTCATTAGTCATTAGTCAACAATCAACAATCAACAATCAACAGTCAACAGTCAACAATCAAATTTTAAGAATCATTAGTCGTGCCATCGGGCATAATTGCCCGCCTCAAATCTGCATCGCGGAAGTTAGTTCGATTGAGATTAGCATCAATCAAAACCGCTTCCACCAAAACAGCCCCGCTAAAATTAGACCAGCACAGCTTGGCACGGTACAAATTAGCACCGCTCAAATTAGCTCTTGCCAACGTTGACCAACTCACATTAGCAACTCTCAAATTAGCATTGCTCAGATTAGCGTCGGTGAGATTAGCTCCAACCATCGTTACTTGGCGCAAGTCTGCACCAGCCAAGTTTGCCCCGCTCACCATCGCCCCGCTGAGAATTGCCTGATTTAGGTTAGCTCTTTCTAAAAGCGACTCGCTGAGGATGGCATTTGTCAGGTTTACCGCTTTGAGAGTTGACCAACTCAAATTTGCCTTCATCAAATTAATGCGAATCATGCTAGCCTCGGTTAAGTTGGCCGCAAACAAATTCGCTTCGGTAAAGTTGGCTTCGGTCAAATTAGCTTCCGTCAAATTAGCCTTAGTCATGTTGACTTCTCTGGCCATTGAGCCGCGCAGGTTGGCTCCCATCAGGTTAGCCCCGCTGAGATTGGCACGGCTCAAATCGGTACCGATGAGATTTGCTTCGCTGAGGTTGGCTTCCGTCAAGTCCACCCCTGCCAATTTCACCTCGCGCAAGTTCGCTCCCGTCAGGTTAGCGCCTTTGAGGTTTGCGTCTTGGAAATTCGATCGGGTAAAGTTAGCCTCGCTGAGGTTTACCCCTTTTAAGTCTGCCCCGACGAGGTTAATCTCTCGAAAATTTCTTTCTCCGGCCGCATATTGCCTCAGAATTCGATCGGCCTCCATGTCATTCGCCTCGCAATTTTTTTTAAACGTTAGAGTGATGGGTGTTACCACATCATCCCAGATAACCACGGTATTCACTCTGCACGCTGTAGTATCTGTAGAATCTTTGCATTGCTTTCCGGGCACTGCGGTGCCACTGCCTCTTAAAAGGCCTGACAAATATGAACGCTTCTGAGAAAATTAAAAATAGCGTAAAACTCTCGGCACTGGGCAGTCAACAGCCAGCGGCAAAGAAAAACAGACAACAGACAACAGAACAACCGACAACTAACTGACAAAGGAAATTTTAAAATGCCTGAAAATTTGAGAAGCCAAGCTGTGACTGGAGGCGTGCAGCGCGCGCCCAACCGAGCAATGCTGCGGGCAGTCGGTTTTGGTGACGGCGATTTCACCAAGCCGATTGTGGGGATTGCCAACGGGTACAGCACGATTACGCCCTGCAACATGGGATTAAACGACCTCGCTTTGCGGGCTATTGCGGGTGCAAAGGAAGCTGGGGCGATGCCGCAGATGTTCGGTACGATTACTATCAGCGACGGAATCTCGATGGGAACAGAAGGGATGAAATATTCTCTGGTGTCGAGAGATGTGATTGCGGATTCCATCGAAACAGTTTGCAACGGCCAAAGTATGGACGGGGTGCTGGCTGTCGGCGGTTGCGATAAAAATATGCCGGGGGCGATGATTGCGATCGCCCGCATGAACATTCCTGCTATTTTTGTTTACGGCGGCACGATCAAACCAGGACACCACAACGGACGCGATTTAACCGTTGTCAGCGCTTTTGAAGCAGTCGGCCAATTCAGCGCGGGCAAAATTGACGAAACAGAACTCAATGCAGTCGAACAAAAAGCTTGTCCGGGTGCGGGTTCCTGTGGCGGAATGTTCACAGCAAATACCATGTCGAGCGCTTTTGAAGTGATGGGCATGAGTTTGCCTTATTCTTCGACAATGGCTGCTGAGGATGCCGAAAAAGCTGACAGCGCTGCCGAATCTGCAAAAGTGCTGGTGGAAGCTGTCCGCAAACAGTTGTTACCGAGCCAAATTTTGACACGCAAGGCCTTTGAAAATGCGATCGCCGTCATCATGGCAGTCGGCGGTTCAACCAACGCTGTGCTGCATTTATTAGCCATTTCCAATGCGATCGGCGTTGAACTGTCCCTCGACGATTTTGAAACTATTCGAGCAAAAGTACCAGTGCTGTGCGACCTCAAACCCAGCGGCAAATACGTAGCAACCGATTTGCACACAGCCGGCGGCATTCCTCAAGTAATGAAAATGCTGCTAGAACAGGGTTTGCTGCACGGCGACGCCCTGACAATTACCGGTCAAACTGTTGCCGAAGTGTTAGCAGATATTCCAGCCGAACCCCGCGCCGACCAAGATGTCATCCGCCCTTGGAACAACCCGCTTTACGCCCAAGGACATTTAGCAATTCTCAGGGGAAATCTGGCAACAGAAGGAGCCGTTGCTAAAATTACTGGCGTTAAAAAACCGCAAATTACCGGCCCGGCGCGGGTATTTGAATCTGAAGAAAATTGTTTGGATGCAATTTTAGCAGGCAAAATTCAAGCCGGAGATGTGATTATCATCCGCTACGAAGGGCCCAAAGGCGGGCCGGGAATGCGCGAAATGTTAGCACCAACTTCGGCAATTATTGGCGCAGGTTTAGGCGATTCTGTCGGGTTAATTACTGACGGCCGCTTCTCGGGCGGAACTTACGGCATGGTGGTCGGTCACGTTGCACCAGAAGCACAAGTAGGAGGCACAATTGCTCTGGTAAAAGAGGGCGATTCGATTACGATTGATGCTAACAATCGCTTGTTGCAGCTCAATGTTTCTGATGCAGAATTGGAGCAGCGGCGCGCTCTTTGGCAGCCTCCTAAACCTCGCTATACTAGGGGCGTTTTGGCTAAATATGCTAAGTTGGTTTCTTCTAGCAGTGTCGGTGCTGTGACTGATTTGGGTTTGGGTTAAACTAGGAATTTTTTTTAACCGCAGATGAAGCCAGATAAACGCAGAGGAACGCAGATAAAATCCTATCTGCGTTCCTCTGTGTCCATCCGCTGATATCTGCGGTTACAAAATCCCAAATTAACGGCGTTGATTCAAAAAGCGGCTAGCCATCGACATTGCGTCAGTAATATCTACGTCGCCATCTCCATCTGTATCTAAAAACGTATTCAAAACGGGATTTCCGCCCTGGGCTGGATTTTGGGCGTTGCCGCCGGTTTGTAGCAAATTCAGTATGAGCGGCACCAAAACAGGTATCATCGCCTGCACTGTGGTGTTATTCAAACCAGTTCTTTGGGCTATATCCGTCACTATCTGCGTGAGTTGGCCGGCTCCGAACAAACTCTGTACTGCTTGGGGATTGGGATTTGTACCGCTAAATTGGTTGACAACTTGTTGAGCTTGTGCGTCTCCTGACTGCGATCGCACGTTTTGCAATGCCGATCGCACGTATCCGCCCAAAACCGACATCGCCAACTGAGTCGTACCCGCATCGATGCCCTGGTTGCCGCTCAACTGCTCTACCGCACCGAGAATGTTGCCCAACTGATTGGGACTTGCTTGTTGGTTGGGATTGTCGATCGCGCTCAAAATTTGGTCAAATAGTCCCATAATTTTCGCTCCGTACAGTTGTTTCTCAACTTTAAATTATAGCAACTCCTGTTTTTCAAGATTACCGAAAATAGTTGGGATTTGGGTCTTATAGCAATCATAAATGATTTGTGTAATTCTTGTAGGGTTCTCCCCACGCCCGGTTGCCCCGATGCAGGCTGGGGTAGGCAAAGAAAGGCACTACCCCTACATATTTTTACAACTGATGCGAGGATTGCAATATAACTCATCTATTGGCGTAGCGACAGCCCTTCAAGAAGCAATCTCATACCATTTTAGATTTTAGATTTTAGATTTTAGATTTGGAATGAATTATGGCCTCAGAGTTGGGATCCCGGGCCTGCACTTGCCTTCTTTTTTGAAACTCGTTTCTCCTCTAACTTCTACTCCATGAATTACGGCGTAGGCGAGATATAGCAACCCTAAATCATTCGGGTAATTATTGTAGGGGCAATCCCACGCCCGGTTGCCCCGATAGATAGGGGGTAGGCAAAGAAAGGCACTACCTACAAATTTACATGAATCATTTAGGATTGCTATATAACTCCGCTTCAAACATTTGTGTCGCTAATTCATCTTTTTTAAGATGTTGCCACTTCCATTTAATTGGGTTCATTTGGGAACAATCTTCTGGCAACAAGAAGATATATGACCCCTGCTTCTCCCACTTTGACCCTAACTGTTGGACTTGCCTTAATCGGTGTATTAAGCCATTGTTTTGTAGGATTATACTGAGCGTCCAAAAGGTTTAACCTAGCCGGGAGCATCCCGATTTTGTAAAAGTGCTATCCAGAGAGGATAATAGGTAGAGCGTCAACGGAAGCGTGAACTGCATT
>NZ_JAUBTG010000102.1:0-9284 GCF_036702395.1 Microcoleus sp. D3_18_C2
TTTGCCCAAAAATAGCTCAAAACCTCTGCCCTAGTATTTTTGGGTATTTATACTCATTGCAAAAGTGACACGCTCCCTACATCGAGCGCTTCAGCTAGAGCGAAAATAACTTCAAAGGATGGCGATCTTTCACCGCGTTCCAATAAGCTGATATAGTCAGTAGTCTTGTCTATGAGTTCTGCTAACTCGTCCTGTGTCATCCTTTTTTCTCTGCGTAACTGACTTACCTTGGCCGCAAATTGTTGTCTGGCTTCTTTGTAATTCATACCCCTCACAATTCATAAAAACGAACTGAAAGTTCGTTTTTTGAATGGTACGAAGAATTTACACACAAAACAACGTACTGAAAGTACGGATTTAGTAAGACTGAGAGTACGGATTTTGATATAATGACAGTAGGCTGTGTCTGTTGTACCTTAAACTAATCTAAATTAAGCATGAGTAACATTTTGCCCGCCCCAATTTACACCACCCAATACGGTCAATCTTATTTGGGAGATTCTCTTCATCTCCTGAATAGTCTTGCTAGCAATTCTGTAGATTTGGTGATTACATCCCCTCCTTTTGCATTGCAACGCCAAAAGAGTTATGGAAATGAAGATCAAGATTTATATGTTGATTGGCTGCTGGGCTTTGCTCCTGAAATTAAAAGAGTTCTTAAGGATACTGGAAGTTTTGTTATAGACCTTGGAGGTGCTTATCAGAAAGGAATACCTGTACGGTCGCTGTATAATTACCGGGTACTTATTAGATTATGTGACGAATATGAATTTAAACTTGCTCAGGAATTTTTCTGGTTTAATCCTTCAAAACTTCCATCTCCTATAGAGTGGGTGAATAAAAAGAAAATCCGGGCAAAAGATTCTGTGAATACTGTTTGGTGGCTTTCCAAAACCAATCAACCTCAAGCGAATATTACTAAAGTCAAAGTAGAGTATTCTGAGAGAATGAAAAAACTTTTGAAAAATGCTGATGAATTTTACACGCCCAAAGAACGTCCTTCCGGTCACAATATTAGCGATCGATTTTCCAAAGATAATGGAGGTGCTATTCCATCTAATTTGCTAGAAATTTCTAATTCGGAAAGTAATTCTCAATACTTGCGTTGGTGCAAAGAGTTTAATGTTAAGGCGCATCCGGCACGTTTTCCCCAAAGATTACCGTCATTTTTTATAAATTTTCTTACTGAACCGGGAGACTTGGTAGTAGATATTTTTTCGGGTTCTAATACTACGGGTTATGCAGCAGAACAATTATCAAGAAACTGGATAAGCTGTGAAAAAGAAAAACAATATGTTGCTGCATCAATATTTAGATTTTTGCCTCAAGAATCTTTTGGGGAAGCGGATACAATATACAACCAATTGTTAACTGAGGAAGCATCAGGAGTGATTTTACCTCAAAATAGGCTCCTTTTTGAAGTTAATAATTATTGTTGTTAATTTGGCTAAATAGTCAAATTCTTATTCAGATATTAAACAGTATATTGAAATCGCTTCTACACGAACCAATTTCCAGCAGAGAGAAACTGAAAAAGATGGTTTTAATTGTTTGTGTCAAAAAGCAATTGCACGATCGCTCCGCATTCCAATTTTAATACTGATTGAGCGCTGCCGCCATTAACGGCAATTTCTACCCAACCGTCAGAACCAGTTATGGCAATTAAATCGCCCGGTTCGCTGTCGCTGTAGGTTTTACCGCTGGGGATGCGAATTGCATCAGAACTATTGCTAATTGTCAATGACCAATTGTTACCTATAATGCAATTATTCGGGATATTAGTAATTAGGTTGCCGAAGCGATCGACATATTGAATGCAGCCTTCTATACCTGTGGCTGTAACGGCACAATTTGGTATCTCTAACTGCACTAAACTCGCAGGGTCGAGATCCTCTCCCAAGTCTTCCAAAGCCACCCCGTTGGCCAAGTGAGCGCCCGCTGCTGCAAAAATATCGCGACCGTGAAAAGTGCTGCTGGGTTGAGGCGATCGCCAGTATTTGGGGTTGGTGAGCTCGACAGATGCGATCGCACTTTCCCGACTCAACACCCCGCTAAACAACCCGTTATCCGGCCCGACAAGCCAGCAATTAGCACATTTAATCGCAACCGGGCGTCTCTTGCTTCCCACACCCGGATCGACGACAGCAACGTGTACGGTTTCCGGCGGAAAATAAGCAAAAGCAGTCATCAAACAAAACCTCGCGGCCGCAATATTTTGAGATGGTATTTGGTGCGTAATGTCAATAACTTTGAGTTGGGGGTTAATTTGGGCGATCGTACCTTTCATCACTCCCACATAAACATCGCTTAATCCAAAATCCGTCAGTAGAGTTATAATTCTATTTTTAGACATATATCCAAAGGTAAGAATATGGTAGCGCAGTGGGAAAACTTTCTGCAAAACTTGGGAGAATGGCACGGTTCCTTCACTCAGCTATCAACGCGAGGAGAGGTACTTCAAGATACTCCTAGCATTATTTCTCTCGAAGGTTTCAATGACAACAAAAATGTGCGATTGAAACTCCGTCGGTTTTCCCCAAATCCCAGCGGTGTCGGCGAACCGGAAGTGAACGAACTTGTTCGAGAATATCAGGGTTTGGGACGGGATATCTTGTTTTTTGAGAATGGAGCTTTTTGTCAGGGAACTATTCAACTAGCGCCTTATTCTGAGTGCGGTGCCGAGTTTGGTTTTATCTACAATTATCGCCGGTTGCGCTTCGTTCAGCTCTACAATACCGACGGCTATTTATCAACACTTACCTTAATTCGGGAAAAGCAGCTTGATAAAAATGTCCCCGAACGTCCGCCTTTAACTGTTGAGGCTTTGCTGGGAGAGTGGCAGGGCGAGGCCGTGACAATGTATCCAGATTCGCGTTCTCCTGATTCCTATTCTACCAATTTACAATTGCATTTGGAAAGTGGCGATCGCCTAATTCAAAAAATTACTTTTGGCAGTAATGGTACTGTTATCAGTTCTAGCGCCAGCATTGACGGTTCTGTATTAAATTTTAACGAAGGTGCTTCGTCGGTGCAAGTTGTGCTGCTTCCTGACGGCGGTTCTTGCACTCTCCCTGTCAAGATTGAATCCAGAAAACCTATATTTTTCGAGGCTGGTTGGTTGGTAGAAACTGACTTGCGGTTTCGGATGATTCGCAGTTACGATGAGCGGGGTGAATGGGTAAGTTTGACTTTAGTTACTGAACGAAAAGTTAGTCATTAATTTTGTAGGGGCGGGTTCACCAACAATTTTTAATTCCCTCCCAAATATTAATAAACCCGGCCCCACCCAACCAATAAATTCTGATTGCGGAAAAGGTTTGTCGGTATCTCGGATGGGTGGGGCGGGTTGCTTAATTCTGCTATTTGATGATATAAACTTTGGCGAACCCGCCCCTACCAATCTGGGTATTTTCGCGAATGTTATTCGCCGGACTTTGTTTCCTGGGTTTGCGAGTGAATCACCGCACTCCAATCATCATTGTTAACAGCCGCTTCCAAATCCTTAGCCTGTTCGCCGTCATTTTTGGCTGCTGTTTCTAACTCTTTGGTAAGAGTGGAATCTGCCATTGCTTTCCGCAATTTCAGTTTCTTTTCCTCATAAGCTTTTTGTTCCTCAGCAGACATAGCAGCGCGCGCTGCTTGGCCTACCGTAGCCGCCCACATTTCGCTTTCAGCACCGTTTCCAGGTGGAAGGCTGCCAATTTCTGCTATCCAAGCATCCCGCAAACTTTCCATTTCTTCCCGCTTCGGGAATTTGAAAGTTTGCACGCGCAGGAAAGCGCAATTTTCGACGCCGTTTTGGGCGATGTGACCGTTGATTGAAAGCAGGATATTTCGCGAATAACCGATAAACTGAGTATTGCGGGAAATATCCATTACAGCGTAAACGCCGGCGACTTTCGCGTTAGTTGCCAAATCGCGCCACGTATCGATCGACATTACTTGCGTGCCGTCATTTTCTAATTCAGAAATAGCAGCGGCTGCGCTGTGTTCTGAGTCGGAACTGTATAAAAAGTTGTGCAGTCCTTCATGGGCGACAGGTACGTTTTGATGTTCAATTGCTACGTCTCGATCGGCATTCACTTGATTAGCTTCCATTAAATTCAATTCCTCAAAAAATGTCAACTTTACTCATTAAATCCCACTTTCAGGGGCGGGTTTTTCAACCCACCCCACAATTAAGTTCTCTTTGTGGAACAGGCATCTTGCCTGTTCTATTGTTTTTTTTGCCCTTACCTACTTAACTTACGGCAATTTGTTGCAATTCCTCGTCAGTCAATTTAACTTCGAGCGCCTGCACAGAGTCCTCAATACTCGATACTTTGGTCGCACCGGGAATCGGAACTATGCAGGGCGATTTTGCCATCAACCAAGCTAATACTATACAGTAAACAGAAACGTTTTTTTCTGCGGCTAATTTGGCGATCGCGGGCATATCTTGCAAGCTTGTGGCGCGGCGGCTTCCTCCTAAAGGACTCCAGGGAAAAAATGTCAGTTTTTCTGTTTCGCAATATTCCAGAACGCCGTCTGATTCGGGCTGTCTGTGCCAAGGATTATATTGATTCTGCACGGAGACAATTTCTACTGTATCGCGGGCACGTTTGATCTGCTCTACAGAAAAGTTGGAAACTCCAATAAATCGAATCATTCCTGCTTCTACTGCTTCTTTTGCAGGTGCTAGGGCTTCCTCGATGGTATAAGCGGGATCGGGTGAGTGATATTGCCAAAGGTCGATCGGTTCCTTGCCGCCCAATGCTTCAAAACTTTCGCGAATTGTCTTGCGTAAATGGTGGGGGTTGCCGTTCCGCGTCCAAGCACCTTGAGGCCGCATTAAGCCGCCTTTAGTGGCAACAGTAACGGCCCTAACATCTCCGCTATACTGTTCCAAAGCTTTGGCAATCAGGTGCTCGTTGTGGTGTTTGTCGGATTGATCTTGGCAGTAGGAATCTGCGGTGTCAATAAGGGTGACACCCAAATCGAGGGCGCGGTGGATTACCGCAATTGATTGATCTTCGGGCGGCCTGCCGCTTAAGGACATTGGCATACCTCCAAGACCGATCGCGCTGATAGTAAAATTACTGTTACCCAGTTTTTTTCTTTTCATTGGTTTCCCTTCGTTTGCGTGGTTTAGTTCCAGTTTACATTTCCAGGATAAGTTGAAATCTTACATTTATTTAACTATCTAAGTAAATAGAAACAAATATTTTTTAGATAAGCTGTTTTGCCTGGAAAATTTATATTTCAATTCCCTATTCCCCCGTGTCAAATCCTCTCCCTCTCAAACCTAATAGACACTCTAGATGTGCTGCTGCTTACCTACCAGCTTAACTAGCTGGAAGCGCTGGTGTAAAAGCGGAGTGCAAATTGCCAGAAGTAGCGGGAGAACAATAACAGCCCGATCGCCAATATTCCCGCCCCTGCGATCCAAACGATTTCACCTCTCCCCAGCATGGCTTCTGCTGGCACAGTCGTCAAGAAGGCAACGGGAACTACGAAAGTGAAGAAAAATCGATAAGCTGCAGGATAAGCAGCCATGGGAAATCTACCCGCTTCTAACAATCCTTCGAGAACTTCGGTAACATTGTAAATTTTCACAAACCAAATGCTGGTTGCCCCTAACATAAACCATATACTGTAAAGAGTAATAGTTCCGAAGAACAGCGGTATTGCTGTTAAAAAATAGTTGCCGATTGCTACTCCCAATTTGTTGGCAGCATACAGCAACAATACAGTGCCCAAGATTAAATCTGGGATTCCCCAAGGCGAAACTGTGTTTGCAGATAGCCAGAATTGGGAACTGATGGGTTTGAGGAGTACGAAATCGAGAGTACCTTGCTGGACTCGATCGACAATACGGCTGAGATTAGGTGCTAGAAACGTTGACGAAAACCCCTGCAAAATCGTGAAAATGCCTAGTACAACTAAGGCTTCTTCCCATTTCCACCCAGAAAACGTATAACCGGTACGGTAGAACAAAAATAGCCCAAACAAGCTGCCCGCAAGATTTCCGAGGCTGCTGATGGCCGCGAGGACAAAGTTGATTCGGTATTCTAGTTCCGCTGCGATCGCCGCACCCCAGAACAATTTCAGTACGTGCAAATATCGTCCCATGTTTGTCGCCATTTTTTGCCGGGTAAATACTTAAATTCCCATATTGTAAAGCTTGTGTGAAGTTAGCTGCTGTACAGGCTGCTCATTTGACTATAACAATAAATTATTGATACTGCTTACTTAAGTAGTTCTACTGAGAAAAAGTGTTAAGTTATTTAACCAATTTTAAACACAAATTACAATTATTAATCAAAGTCAATCTTAAGCTCATATACTTTGGCAATTTTTAAGCCAACTTCATTTTTTCACAGAAAATATCGACTTAGTGATTAAAAATACTAATATGTTACAAGCCTTAATATTATAAATATTTGACAAACATCTAGCCATACCCAAACGGAACACTTAGGATGGGGCATACGTACTCAAAAGGAATACGTAATCAGTAATGCGTAATTATACGCACAAAAAAGGGATCGAGGAATTGACCTAGCTAACAACACGTAAGGAAAAAAAGACATGGATGCTTTAACATTATCGAGACTGGGCGTCAAGCACACCAAGAGTGCAGTAGCCGAATCGCTGCGGATCAATACAGGATACGACGTGACAAGCCCAGTCACTTTTTACGGGATTGTCAACGAGCGCTGCAATGTAAAATGCCGGCAGTGCGAGTATTGGCGGCTCAAAGAATATAAAGACGAAATGACGATCGAAGAATGGCAAAATGCCCTCTTGAGCGTCAAAGAATTTGTGGGCGAATTTTCAATCAACTTTAGTGGCGGCGAACCTTATATTAAAAAAGGTTTTCTAGACTTGCTGGCCTTTGCGAATAAAAATGGCATTCACGCCGGCGTCACCACCAACGGCTATTGCATGACCAGGGAAAACGCAGCCAAAACTGTCGCTGCTCGTCCTTTTAATGTGAATATGTCAGTTGACGGGCCGAATGCAGAACTGCACGATTATTTGCGGGGTCAACCGGGATTGTTCGACAGACTTTCTAAAGGAATCGGTTATCTGCGCGAAGAACAAGAAAAACAGAACGTCCTGTTTCCGATCAACGTCAAACCGACAATGAACCGACTGAATTTCCGCCACCTCCCGGAAATAGTCACCTGGGCTCAGGGAATTGGGGCGACGACGGTGAACTTCCAACCGGTCAACCGCTGGACGCCAGAAACATACGAGGAATTGTGGATTGAAAAAGAAGACATGGAGGAATTTGCACAAGTAATCGAGCGGCTAATTGAAATGAAGAAGAACGGCGCTCCAATTATGAACAGCGATGAAGTGTTGCGATTGATGATTCCTCACTTTGCCGAAGAAAAAGCTCCTGATTCAACTCGTCCTTGTCGCGTTGGACTGCGAAATTACTGGATTGATACGCGCGGCGATGTGAAATTGTGCGATGAGTTTCCGGTGATTGGTAATGTGAAAAACGCCAGTGCCCGCGAGATTTGGTACGGCGAAAAAGCTCAAGAAGTCCGCCGCGATACTTTGAATTGCGGCAAGCTTTGTCTGATTACTTGTGTCTCACAAAAGACGATTTTGGACAAAGTGAAAATGGGGATGAAGTTATTAAAGAATTGAGGTTTGAGCAGTGTTAATATCGCTTGTACTCCTAGTAGCCGGGTTTGATCGGAAACCCGGTTTTTTGTTTGATGAATTGTCTTCCCGTTCGGTTGGGCTAAAGGACACCGCAATGCCGTTTCCTTACGAATACAATGTTTTGTATCAGTCGTAGGGTGCGTGATGGTGAAAAATCATTGTACCGCAGCCGTTTACTATTGACTGTCACGCACCGCTTTACCTGGGCAATATTTTCCTGACCAGTCGCAGGATTGTGGGGGATATTTTTTTCGCTAGCGGCAGGATAGTCAGTATCAGCAGGTCGAATATTAAACCGAAAAGCCAACTCCAGATAATCGTCGCGGTGAAGGGATGAAGCGGGAGGAAAAAAATCGGGTTGCCCTTTAATGGGTTTAGCTTTGATTAGGGGATAGCTGGCCCAAAAGATTTGTCCGCCGCCGATCGCAGTTTCGACAAAAAAGATGATATTCTCAAGTTGGGGAGATCGCTTTTTCTCTTTGTCTTCCTTCTTCCTGCCGATTTCTATTTGTTCTCGATCGCGATCTTTCTCTTCTTGTTACTTTTGCTTGTATAATTCTATTTGTTTGCGATCGCGCTGACCTTTCCATACCAAAAAGCGATCGCCTGCGCGTTGAGAAAAAGAGATAAAGTGCGATCGACATTTCTACGAAAGCTTCGATGGGATACTCAATAGCCGCCGCGCCGGTAATGAGGGCGATGCGGATGCGATCGGGTAGGTAAGCGAGGATGGATTGAGCGTCAGCCAGAATTGGGCGGGCTGCTTGCGGTTGTCCGTCGGTCATGAAGATTGGGAGCGATCGCAACTAAGCGCTGTTAATCTCAAGGATGCTATCATAGATTAACAGTTACTATGTCTTTATAGGTAAATGACATGAATGCTAAAGAATTGCTCCTTAAAGAAGTGGATAATATTCCAGAATTTATATTAGAAGAAGTTTGGGATTTTTTGCAATTCCTCAAAGCAAAGTATGATAAAGATAAGTTAGAAGCAAGCCTGCTCAGTGAATCTTCTTTGCAAAAAGACTGGTTAAAGTCAGAGGAGGATGAAGCATGGCAGAATTTGTAAAAGGTGATGTGATAGTTGTTCCTTTCCCATTTTCCGATTTAACACAAGCCAAGCGCCGACCGGCTTTAGTCATAGCAACTTTGGCAGGAGACGATCTAATTCTTTGTCAAATTACTAGCCAGAAAATCGCCGATCGCTATGCTATTACCCTTGAAAGTAGTGATTTTAGCGAGGGCGGACTTAACCAAACGAGCAACATTAGACCTAACCGCTTGTTTACCGCCGATCGAGAAATTATACTTGATAAAGCTGGTAAGCTTAAACCTGAGAAGTTGAACGAGGCGATCGCTAAGATAGTTGAAATTATTCACCAGTAATTCTTTTTTGTCAAGCGTTCTTCTGCTTCAAAATGCTGTTTGACTACATTGTGTTATGCGATCGCCTGCGCGTTGAGAAAAAGACATAAAGAACGATCGACCTTTCCAGACCAAAAATGCGATCGCACTCACACTCCCAAGCAAAGCTCGCCGCTCGCCGGGAGCGTGTCACTTTTGCAATGAGTATAAATACCCAAAAATACTAGGGCAGAGGTTTTGAGCTATTTTTGGGCAAA
>NZ_JAUBTG010000103.1:0-9110 GCF_036702395.1 Microcoleus sp. D3_18_C2
CTAAGAAGGGTGAATTTATCTCAAAATATACTCACCACTGATGAACAGTGTTCAATAAGATGCGTTCCCCCTGGCTGTCCCAGGCAAACAGAACTTTTTCTGCTGGTTGAGTCGGGTGCAGTGCCAAAATAATCAGTTGCAGCTTGTGAGGCTCGATCTCGAAGAATTCGGCAGCTACCCATAACTTAACTCGATCTTGCCAAGTCAGTACAGGATGGCGAATCGCCCACTCAAATAGTCTGGGTGTTCCTTTGACTAAACCCACATTTGTACGGACTTGTATCACTTTAAATGGAGGAGAAGGGGAAGAATTTTCTTCTGTCACTCTCCTTTTTGTTCGGTCTAGTTTTGTTTGAAGTGGAATGTCAACAAACAGTTTTCGCTGCGGTAAAAACAGTGATGGCGATAGTTCTTTGAGCTGGAAAACCCACTGCTGGAACTGGGGGTGACTGTTGAGAATTGGCTCGACAGGTAATCCCATTAAAATTTGCTTGACAAGCAGTTGCAAGCGTTCTTGCAGATAGGAAGGAACAAGAGGCGGCTCTTGTACTGGGCTAGTATGAATAGTTTGATTGAGGTCTGATAGAGTAAGGAGGTACATTGCTCAGAGCATAAAAGACTGAGCAATAGCGGCGATCGCCACAGAAAAAGCCCGGGAGTGCGGAATGGGATTAAAAATTTATAGCCCACATCCTGCACCCTCCAGTGTCACAGAGCATGAAGCAATGTTGAGAATATTCATACCTTGCGTTCGATTGGATAGTCTTTAAGCAAAAATACTCCGGTCAGGCGATCGCCTGACACGGCCTCCTCTTTCTTTGTAGAAACATGGAGAAAAACTTACCAATTTTCTACTCGAAAACCAGGCAAGATTTAGGCTTTTTATTTGCTTATAAAAGAGAGAATTTTGCGACAAACTAAAGTGTTTTTCAAGCAACTTATTTCAACTAAATAAGTAGTAAGCCCTTACAACAATACTCCGGACAGTTTTTCAAGAGGGATGCGATGGCTTCGGCAAGCAACGCTTACGCAATAAATCACAGAAGCGAAAAAAGTGAGTGCAATCTGAACCCAAAATGAACAGAAAAAAAGGCGCTCTTTTAGGTTAAGCTATAAAAACACACAAGCTTAACAGATTGCCTTATGAAGATTATTGAATCCATTTTACAACAAATGCCAGGGATTAGTCAACCCCAAAAAAAGTTTTTAATCACTTTATTCTCAACTATTTTACTGAGCTATGGCAAAATCAACTTCACGAATCTCAGTCGTTATAGTTGTTTGAGTGAAAAAACTTATCGTCGTCACTTTCTCAAAACATTTAACTTTCCACAATTAAATCACTATTTCCTCGAAAAAGCCTTAAATCCTGAACACACAGTCATTGCTGTTATTGATTGTTCTTTTTTAAGAAAAAGTGGCAAAAAAACTGACGGTAAAGCTTACTTTTATAATGGTGTAGCTGGTAAATCGGAACAGGGGTTGGAAATTTCTGTGATTTCTATTGTCGAAATTGAGACTCGTTTATCTTATAGCTTAAGTGTACAACAAACTCCGTCACGTCCTCCCATAACGCCGGTAAAAAAACTGCCACAAAATCCGAAGAATTGCTGGTCTAAGAAATCTCGCAAAAAACCGGAGCCTCAAAGCTCAACGCCTGACCTCACAAGAGTTGATGACTATGCACAACATCTAAAGAATACTCGTTTTTACTTCCCAACTTCTGTACGTTATTTGGTGGCTGATGGCTATTACTATCGATCTAAATTCTGGGAGGCTGTGCGGGACTTAAATTTAGACTTTATTGGCAAGTTAAGAAGTGATGCTAACCTGCGCTATTTCTATACAGGTGAACAAAAGAAACTGGGAGCTCCACGTAAATATGATGGTAAGGTTGACTGCCATGATTTGAGTCGTCTTAATTTTGTTAAAGACCTAAAACCGGGAGTTTCATTATATACATTGATTGTGTGGAGTTGTTGTTTGAATTGCCCAATTTGTTTGGTTTGTATCTCTGAGGTTCAAGCCAACGGCAAAATCAAAAATGCTTTATTGTTTAGCACTGATATTCACCTACCACCTGAGCAAATTATTGAATATTATCAGGCTCGCTTCCAGATTGAATTTATTTTTCGTGATGCCAAGCAATTTACAGGATTGTCTGATTGTCAAGCTCGTCATTTGCCACGGCTTGATTTTCATTTTAATGCCAGTCTAAGTGCCTTAAACTTAGCTAAACATGAACTCTCTAGTTGTCATTCATCTGCCAAGTCGTTTGTGTTTTCTATGGCCTCTTATAAACGTCTGGAATTCAATAAGCATCTACTTTGTACCTTTATTGATAAGTTAGATTTAGACCGGGATTTGATTTTAAATCACCCTAACCTTCCTTCAGTCTTGTCTTATGGTACTTTGGCTGCTTAAAAACTGTCCGGAGTATTGTTACAAGCAGGTAAAAAAAAACGCAAAGTTTTAATCCGTTATTCTGTGAAATTAGAGACAATTAGCTGTTTCCCAAACACTCACCATCTATCTGTAAAGGGAAACCGGGGAGGTAACAATTGCTGACTTGCGCTATCAAAGGACTCAGTTTGTACTGTCTTTTGAATGGAGTTCTGAAGACATTCAAGCAAGTCGCCATCAAGGATCATTTGCTTTACCAACATCAGGAACAGACCGGTCTAGATTTGCTGTGACTCCGCAGGAATTGTTTGAGTACCGTCCCCCCGCTTACGATCCAATTTGACGGCCGGCTGCTCGGTTTTTTCCAAAAACTGTGCCACAGATTTGATGACATCTGTTGCGGTTTTGGGTACGAGAACCAAATCTCCAGATGCCAGCATATCTAGTAGGGCACCGGGTTTTCCCTTGCCTCCGTACAAGTGACCCATAGAAGCTGCAAGCTTTTCAAGTTTTTCTGGTGTCTGTCGCGCAACTCGCGCTCGAAAAACAATGCCTGAAGGCGATCTCTGTTTCCGTCCCATGCTCGACCTTATATCTGTGCTACAGTTTTAACAAGCGGTAAGCCTATACTAAAAATTGTACAAGACACGAGGTTTGAGTGGAAACTTTAGCCCGCTTGTGCTCTATCAGTTTAGGGTGCAATGACTCGATATTTGCAGAGTATGCTATCGCTTTTGCCCCATAAATTTGACTGGTTATGCCCAAAAAGCGCAGTTGTTCCGTGAAAATTGCAACGCTGCACAGCGTGTTGCAAGATTGCTATCAACTTAAGCTGGAAGAGCTCAAGTACCTTCTCGATGCAATTGACGTGCTAATTGACGCTGAAGAGAAAAGGTTGTCGGAGTTGGAAGCCGACTCCGACTGGGAAGAAAAACGAGAAGAAAAAATGGCTGCTACTGGTGCGCGCGGTAGTACGGGATACATCGAATCCAAGACAATCAAAGGATGCGGTCCTTATGCCTACTTGAGATTTCGTAAAGGCGGCAAGCATCATTCGTTCTATCTGGGCAAGCTCAAGCCTTAAGTTTTTAGGGTGCATAGACATTGATAGATTAGTGGTTCTGACGTTTATGCACCCTAAATTATCGGCGTTTAGGGTGCATAGCGATTGATAGATTAATGGTTTTGGCATCCATGCACCCTAAATTACCGATGTTTAGGGTGCATAGACATTGATAGATTAGTGGTTCTGGCGTTTATGCACTCTAAAGCAAGCGAGTCATTTAGGGTGCATAGGCATTGATAGATTAATGGTTTTGGCGTTTATGCACCCTAAATTAACAGGCGTTTAGGGCGCATCTGCCTTGACAGATAGAGGTTCTGGTGTCTATGCACCCTAAATTGGTTGTGTAGTCGCGCTCACAACTGAGTGTCTGACAGCGTTATATTCGGCTTGTTGCTTTCCGAATTCCGAACTCATGCGTGATAGCTTACCAACGATATCGATAGCTTGGTTCGTAACAATGAGAATAACGTAGAGGTGATTTGAACTCAACTCTTCACCTACACCACAACAATTGTTCAATAGGTAGCTATTGGGCTAAAAATCATCCAAATTAAACAGCGTAAATTGATGAGGCGATGTTGTCGTATTTCTGGGTCGGCGTTTGCCCTTAACAACTTCTTGAACTACGGGATTAGAGTGAATTGATGTCTGATCATTCAAGTCAATAACTTCTGAGCTTTCTCCTGAACTTATTTCATGTTCGACTAGACAATCAGTATGATTTTTAGTCTGAGACTCGACTGGCTCAAACCACTCATTATACCAGTAAGCAGCGTTTATTGATTGAGGTCGATCGCTACTTAAAGTATTGCCAAGGAGCAAATCAGTTTGACCCAACCACCAAATCGGAACAGCCAGCCAAGGTGAAAACATATAAAACTGAAACAAAGCGCATTTTAACAGAGTAGGGTCTATATCTTGACCGATACCGCTCAGACAGTAATTCGACTGTGTTAACATTAAAGCACCCGTACCGCAAGCGGGTTCATTGAAGCTGGAAATTCGCTCTGTCTTATCACCACTGACTAACTTAGATATCAACTGACACAAAGCTAAAGGTGTCGGATAAAACCCTGAAGTTTTTTGAGCAGTCTTTCCGCAAATTTGGGGTAGCAGCCGGCCCATGTAATCTTCAGGATACAGCATGAGAATTGACAGGTCAAACATCTGATAAAGACGCATTGATGCACCTTCACAGCCGGCAGGTTCTTTGGGTAAAATCTTGTAAGCTGGATGTCCGAATGCGAACAAAACCCAGTCCAAGAAAAACTCCAAATAGTCCCAAGCTGACCAAGTTTTCCATTCTCCATGTTGAGGAATGCAATTGAGAGTGTTATCTAGCATGGCTTCTGCGGTAGGAGAATGCTGCCATTCGATTTGGGGAATCGGTTCTGCTGGCAAAGTTTCCTCAATTACAAATTTGGGTAAATTTTCTGGTTTTCTGTTCTCCAGAATGGCTAGCATTGGCTCCATCTTCCACCGCATCCAGGCATGAGCGGGGACAGCTTGACACAAAGCCCAATAATCCCACCTTCCCCACAAACATCGGTCTATTTGTGCGAGAATTGTTAAAAGCCAGCCCGGCTTTAAATCTCGTTTGAGGTTGGGGATTAAAGCTTGCTTTTTCTTTTGTTTATAGGGTTGATTTCTGAAATGTAACAGCATTGACTCTCTAGTTTTGGAGTCAATACTTGGCAAGACAAGCTTGTTTTTCATCAAAATAATGGGTACAAACCCCGTCTTAAAAGACGGCTTTACTTGAGTTAAAATTGGTATGAATATCCATCTTTCCTCTGAAGAGTCTGACAGTATTTATGGCTAATACCTTGTACCAATTCTTTTGCCGAAATATTGAAAGAGCCACTGCTGCGAACAGCCACTCGACCAATATATTGACCAACTTTCCTTCCCCTGGTTACTACTGCTTTAACAAGGTCGCCAGTTTGAAAACCTTTGACAAATTTGTCACGAGGTACATAACGAGATGGAAAACCAAATTTATCAGTGCGGCACATTTGTCGAGTGCCGTGACCGTTGGCCTTGATTAACAATGGTTGAGTGGTTAACACAATTAATTTATCAACCTTGCCAACACAAGCAGCGTCAAAATAATGAGTTTTGGGCAACTCTAATCGAGTGCGATTGTATTTTGTCTGCCCGCCGGAACCCGTCGTAACAGGTAATCCCGTTAGCTTGAGTTGATTAAACAATGCCCAGCGGGTTGAGTTGACGGCGGTAGCATCTTTGAGTGGTTGTTTGACTTGTGCCATAATTTGCTTGAGCAAATCTGGCTTCTTTAAAAGGAAGTCGTTAATATCTTGAGTACCTTTCTTGAGATTACATTTTTCGCAAGCTAGACACAGATTAGAGATTCGATTGCTACCTCCTTTTGCCTTGGGATGAATGTGCTCTACCTGCAAAGGAATATTTTCTACCTTGCAGTAAGTACATTTTCTCTCCCATTTGTTGAGCAGATATTCTCTGATTTCGTACCCAAGTAATTCGCCTTGCTGATATTCGACCCCAGAAATTTCAGGTTTCTCTAGTTGTTGAAGGTCGAATCGAACTAACTCCATCGCAATACTATTTACGGGTGCAAATTTGATGAATTTGTTTACCCAGGTCAGCGTAGTATCTACTCGATGTTTTAAGCTAGGAGCTAGCCAACCTTTCGGACGAATGCGATTTAGGAAACGCGCTTGACGGTAGCGGGTATGTCTAGCTCGACGACTTCTACGGATAGCACGACGAGAATCCAAGCTAGCTTTAATTGCTTGTCCTCTGTGATTTAGCTCACCTACGAAGATGATATTTTCACCTTTTAGTAGCGCAATTCCCGTAGTTTTACTACCGGGATCGAGTTTGATCTCGTAGCTTGCGGGGCGGAACGCCATCGACTGTTCAGTTGTATTGACAGCACGTTTAAGAATGATGGTAAATGGGTATCTACGGAAGACCGCAGCTTCGCCATTCGAGAGTAATCTTCTAGCCACGGCAGGATGAACGGGATGTAGTGGTTGTTTATTTGGATCCAGTACAAAGGTATAGTTTTGCATGAAATTCTCCCTTGCGGGGTAATGTTTGCTTCGCCAATATTTCAAGAGCTTGTTAAGCTAACAACACTGTTTCAGTGACCGTAAAACTGTTTAATTGTTAGCGACAGAGCAGAAGACTAGCACGCATCTAAGGGTGTCGTGACTCTCGAAATGTAGTCAGTTAAGACTGTGGCTGGTCAGAATGGCTTACTGGATTTCTCCGGCAAGCCTCATGCCTTTAGGCTGAGGTTCCTGACGAGTACAAGTCTGAAAAATGCACCTCTAAAAACCGCAGTAGCGGTTCACACATTTTAAGAAGGGGAGTCGGGAATGGGGAGTGGGGAGTGGGGAAGAGACGGGAGCATCTCAATGAAAGCAGCCAAGCAAGCTAGAAATCTAAGTTTTGAGGCAGAAGGCAGGAGGAAGAAGGAAGGAGCCAGAAGAAGTGTTTTTACAAATATGAGATGCTCCCGAAGAGAGGAAGAGAGAGTGGGGAGTAGCTTTTCCTAATTAGAATCGCTCTCGAAGCAATGTTGAACAATTGCCTATTTGTTTGATAATTTTTATGAGGTGAGATCGTTTCCGGTTTCATTGGAATGATAAAGTGGAGGTCAATAATTCCACATTTCCCCACTCCCCACTCCCCACTCCCCACTCCCCACTCCCCCTATTCTTAAAATGCTTCGCACAGCAGCAGCCCCACCTGCTTGAGTAAAGCTTTGTTACCATCAGGGCATCCCGGCTGAATCAAACATTTAGGACAGCCAGAACTGCAAGAACAACTGCGGGCTAACTCAGCAGCCGCATGAGCTAATTGAGGGAGAGAACGAAAAATAGCTTCCGAGGTTCCCGAACCTCCTTCTGCTAAATCGTAAAAGAGTCCTGCATAGTCATTTGCACCTCTCTTCTCTACCAGAAAATTCACATCATTAGCTGAAGCCAAAATAGTCAGAGGTAAAGCTGCTAAAATTTGATGACCGAAACTGTGAATAGCCAACAAATTCGCGGGGTACTCCCACAACTGCTGATATCCGGGAGGAATCGGCTGTTGAGATTGAAGCAATTCCTGGCGAGTAGCTGTTACTACGTGTTGCAGGTAACATTCAACCGGGGAATTCAAACTAATTTGCAGTACAGGAGTCGCAAATTTGATTTCGTAAGGTTGCTCAAAGTTTACCTCATTAAGAACCGATGTTAGCTCAGCAGAGCGAGTTCTCTTGCCACAAACAGGACAGGCAGTACATTTTGATAAATGCTCTTTGTAATTGACACACTTTCTATTGAGACAAGTTAACTCGTAATTGCGAGTTAATAATTGATAACCAGTGACGAGTTGGCTAATTTCTCCCCAAACCAGTTCCAGAATAGCTTGAGCTGGAATTGCCTTACTATCCGTTGAATTGGTTTGAACATTTCCTTCAACTTCTGGAATGACCAACGGGATTTGTTGAGGCAAACTCAAATTCTGCTTGAGGCTGGTATGAGTGTGGCTAATCGCTACAGTAAACAGTCGAGTTTCAGGGGTGTTTTGCAAAATAGCTTTGCCATTCAAGAGCGAGCGCGAAGTATAAGTCACCAAACAGCCGTCTGAGTTTTGCGTGCGGTAAATAGCACCAGGAAATACCTCTCGATAAGCAATCTCCGCACTGAGGAGTTCAATCTCTTCTTGAGTATCCGCATCCACCAGTTGTATCGTGCTAGAACCCGTTCCCCCTCGAAAGTTTACATCTTTATGGGGAAAGCCTTTAGCCCATAATTTATCCCGGCTTTTGTGAAGAACACCTTGCTCAATTAAAGCCGTTGCAATTTGAGGAGCGCTCTTGCCAAAGTAGTGCTTGAGCTTATTGGCAGGAATGCCTGTTTCGACAGCCGCGCACATTAAATGTTTGGCAATATCTATGGGATAATTGGCATTAAAGCTCACCAATTCAGATTCGGCTGACACCAACAATTCAGGGCGCTCGGCAAAATAGTTATCCAAAGGTGATTGTGCAATAGGAATGAAAACAATTAAACCGGAGTTTGCGCGACCAGCCCTGCCAGCCCTCTGCCTAAAAGCTTGCAAGCTTCCCGGCCATCCCCTAATAATAGCAAAGTCAAGTTGAGGCAAATCAATACCTGCTTCGAGAGCGCTAGTGCTGAGGATACACTTAACTGTTCCTGACTGCAAAGAGTTAATAATTTCCATGCGGCGCTCGCTTGTTAAACTGCCGTAGAAAATTGCTACTTGCGACTCAATTCCCGAGTTAGTTTGAGTTACAGCTTCTTGCTTAAAAGTTGCCCACAAGTTCTTAATTGCTTGTCTGCCGTTACCGAAGCAAATTCCGCTTTGCCCTTGCTGCAACAAAAACATAATGATGCGAGCAACATCGGAATTAGCATCATGAGTGGGTTTAGTAACAATTAATTGCCGTTCTGGGATAGCAGCTCCGCTAGAGTTAATCCAAACTAACCGCTCGGGTTTATTGATATTTCGCTTTCGACTTCTACCAGATAGTAACTTCGCTAATTTAACGGGATTGCCAACGGTAAGCTGTTGCACATTTAAACTGTGATACAAGCATTACCCTTATTTTTAATTTTTCGACCCCATTTAATTATTAATT
>NZ_JAUBTG010000104.1:0-8974 GCF_036702395.1 Microcoleus sp. D3_18_C2
GGGCGGGACGCCCATCCCACAATAACAATTAAAATTGTAAGTTATTTAATTCGCGCTCCTAATTGGGTACAAATAAACAGAACGTTGACAGAGGACGCCTGCGTGAAAGGGTCTACTCGCTCTCACTATAAATCCTAACTAAATCCGACCCTACTTTTACAAGATAGTATGATTTTTGGCGATTGCTAGCTAAATACAATATTTCCTAACGGTTATCTTAGTCGATCGCCCAAACACTTCTATCCGCCATAATTGCCCGCTGCAAATTAACATCTGTCAAATCAGCGCTCTCTTTGTTACAGCATTTTTCGTAAAAAAACCCGGTTTCTTCGATCGAGAGTGCGTCCTGGAATGTACGGAAAATATGCGGTTTAGCAGCGAAGAATTAACGAAAAAACCCTGTTTCACGTTTGCAGTGCCAATGCCCCTGTCCCACTTCCGCCCAAATTCACACAAAAACGATCGACCTGCAGGCTCGGAAGCTTGTTAAACTTTTGGTCATGCCACGCTATTGGTGAGAAATCGACGGCTAGCCACAATCGTCTGCTAACGCCCCCGCAGTGCTGGGCTGCGCGGCCTGCACTGCACACTGCACGTAGGTGAGATTAGCTGCAATCAACTTTCGGGATGCCGCTGCTAAAGTCGCGGCCGCCAATGTAGTTGTTCGTTTTAAACTAATTAAACTAATTATTTAAAGGAGTTGCACGTCAATGACACAATTGTGCTTATAAGAAATATCTGGCTCGGTGCCCTCTCAAACCAGGGTTTTTCGCTAGTCTGGTGCTATTTGTGAGTTAGTTAAGCCCATAGCAGCTAGGATCGAGCTAACTCACGGTTAAACTAAAGCTCGTCATGCGGCGTTGCCTCTCAAAACCCGGATTGAGTCTTATGGCGCATTACCGCTCCTCTGTATGTTTGTTCACCTGCATTGCCTGTCTGGGCGTTGCGTTCAGTCCAAGTGCCGACGGAGGGCAACAGGTACTCAATGCCTCTGCGCGTGCTGTTTCCCAAGAAATTGCTCAGGCGAACTCTCCCCCGGACGATCGCCAGAATTCCAAGCCTCTAAAACCGTCTCCAGCGCCCGATAAAAGCAAATCTCAGCCGTCCAAAACGTCCAAATCTAATTCTAAGATCCCGAAATCGGTATCCAATTTGCTCGTCATTTTGTCTCGTCAGCGGGGGTTCTTAATGTTGGGTTTGGCAGCAGTTGTCGTCACGGCAGCGGCAGTATTTATCATGCTCAAATTAGTTAGCAGTGACGAGTCAAATTATCCTAAGCGAAGACGGGGAAGATTTGAGCGCCACAACCCAAAAAACTCTCCATTCACTAATCCCGATTCTCCTACAAACTCGCACCAAATTAGGCCACAAGAGACTTCTTCTGGGGGACAATCGCTGTCAGCCTTGCCCTACCCTTTTGGTTTGCCAAAAAGCCACAGTATTGAGAGCAGCGCTCAACCTTTTATCATGGAATCCCGGCAACCAGAACCCGATGATGCAGCCGTCGAGGGCGATCGAATTAATTCCGACACCTCGCCCTTGGAAACTCACAGCAACGGATACAGCAACACAGGTTTCAACATTCCCGAAACAACTAATCAAACCGATTCCCTAGCGAAGAAGAAAAATATTACCCTTCCCGAAACGGATCGTAGACCTCAAGTTGATATTATTGAAGCACTGATTGAAGATTTGCAGCAGCTAAATCCGGCAAAGAGATGCAAAGCAATTTGGGAACTAGGTCAGCGGGGAGATTCCAGAGCAGTTGAGCCGTTGCTCGATTTGCTAGCAAATTCCGACTCCAAGCAGTACAGTTTAATTTTGGCAAGTCTCTCGGAAATTGGCATTCGCACGCTCAAACCCATGAATAATGCGTGGTCAATCTCGCTGCAAAATGAAAATCCCGAAGTGCGTAAAAATGCAATTCGCGACTTGACGCGGATTTACGAATTGGTGAATCAAATCAGTTACTTGTTGCACCGTGCGACGGACGATCCAGATCCAGAAGTTCAGGAAACTGCTCGCTGGGCAATCAATCAGTTAAACCGCCTCCGTCCGCGTTCTGGGATGGATTAATAAATGTAGCAATTTTTAAATAATTTGAAAATAGAGATTTGAGATGGGAGAATTTATAATTTAGATTATGTTAGAATTAGTGACGGCTGACTAAGCTGTGGAGCATTTAAACCAGTAACGAGGCTAGTAAGGTGCGTCATTCGCGAACCCTTACGCAGAAACGGAAAACCTTAGATGCTGACGCACCTTACGCAAGCCCTTTAAATGCCGAACAGCTTAATGACTACTGATATCATGTCCGATCGATCGCCCACAATACATAGGTCGGGGCGGGTTTGTGAGATTGTCAGTTTTTGGCAAATATTATTGGTGAACCCGCCCCTACTGGAATCAGGATAATCGACCGGACATGATATGACTAATGACTAATAACTAATGACTAATAACTAATGACTAATAACACTTTAAAACTATTGTTTCTGTCAACTTCTGTCGGTCAACTCGGTTCGGGGTTGGGCGGCGGAGTCGAACTTACAGTCCTTAACCTAGCTAAAGAATTGCAGAGTCGGGGTCATAAAATAGGAGTTGTAGCGCCGATAGGTTCAGTCTTAGAATCAATTTCTGTAATCGAAATAACGGGTGAGTTGCAAGTAACCGCCCAAACACAAGATTACCATGCTCCTATTGTGATGCCCGCGGACTCGGTGCTGGCGAATATGTGGGAATATGCTCGCCAAGTTCAGGATGAATGGGATGTCATTGTTAATTTTGCCTACGATTGGCTGCCGTTTTATTTGACACCATTTTTTAGGACTCCGATCGCACATTTGATCAGCATGGGATCCCTTTCTGCAGCCCTCGATCGCATTGCCGAACAAACCGCCGCCCAGTTTCCTGGTACGATCGGAGTTCACACCGCTTCTCAAGCCAAAACATTCACCTTTGCCGAGGAATGTCAGTTGTTGGGAAGCGGCATTGATTTATCGCTGTACCAATTTTGCAACAAATCCCAGTCTAAATTAGCTTGGCTAGGCCGCATCGCCCCGGAAAAAGGCTTAGAAGATGCAGTAGCAGCAGCGAAAATTACAGGCATTCCCCTCAAAATTATGGGCAAAATGCAAGATGAGGATTATTGGCAAAAAATTTGTGCAGATTACCCGGATGCTCCGGTAGAATATTTAGGGTTTTTGACAACAACCCAAATGCAAGAGCAAACCCGTCAGTGCCAAGCATTGTTGATGACACCACGTTGGGTGGAAGCTTTCGGAAATGTCGCGATCGAGGCTTTAGCGTGCGGTGTACCCGTGATTGCTTACGAGCGCGGGGGGCCGGCGGAAATTGTTAGAGACGGACTGACGGGCTTTTTAGTGCAGCCTGATAGCGTAAATGGCTTGGTAGGTGCGATCGCCCGTTTAGACAAAATTGACCGCAGCGCTTGCCGGCGACAAGCAGAGGTAGAATATTCTTTAGCAGCTTTGGGCGATCGTTGCGAACACTGGTTCAAATCTATTCTCAAATTGAGTTAAATAAACTCTTAATTGACCACAAAAAAGAAAACAGAAAAAAACTATGGCAACCGAACGTTTAGTGCTTTTATCCAGTAGAGAAATCGAAAAAATGCGCCAAGCCGGCCGTTTAGCGGCCGAACTTCTGCTGCATCTCGAACCGATGGTAAAACCGGGTGTCAGCACTTTAGAAATTAACGACGAAGCCGAACGCTGGACTTTGGCACACGGAGCAAAAAGCGCTCCCCTAGGCTATAAAGGATTTCCCAAATCTCTGTGTGCAAGCGTCAATGAAGTAGTCTGTCACGGCATCCCCAATGCGAAACAAATTCTTAAAGAAGGTGACATTATTAATATTGATGTAACCCCTTTAGTTGATGGTTATCATGGCGATACTTCCAAAACTTTTTTTGTCGGTAAACCTTCACCGGTAGCGAAAAAATTAGTTGAAGTAACCGAGGAATGTTTAAGAAGAGGAATTGCCGAAGTCAAACCGGGTGCTCGTACCGGCGACATCGGTGCAGCGATTCAAGAATATGCTGAAGCACAGGGTTTTTCGGTAGTGCGAAATTTTGCGGGGCACGGGATTCACCGAGTCTTTCACACGGAACCGGAAATTCTGCACTATGGCAAGCGAGGCACGGGAAAAAAGCTCAGACAAGGCATGGTTTTTACGATCGAGCCGATGATTAATGAGGGTACTTGGGAAGTGGAAATTCTCGCCGATGGTTGGACATCTATCACCAAGGATGGAAAGCTTTCGGCTCAATTCGAGCACACTCTGGCTGTGACTGATTCTGGGGTGGAAATTCTAACTTTACCTTAGTAATGATTAACAAATAATCTGAAAAACTCACTCCTAAATCAATAATCAACCCTATCCCGTAGGGGCGGGTTCACAGAAAATTTCCGCATGAAACAGACAATCTCGAAAACCCGCCCCACCCAACGAAATATGTAAATGTGGGTAAGGTTGATGTCGATAGTCCCTGGGTTTGGGGCGGGTTTTGGAGATGGTTTGTTTTAATAGTTGATGGTTGGTAAAACCCGCCCCTACAGAATTACCGTTAATTCACAAAACACGATATAACAAATAACTAATAACTAATAACAAATGACTGACATAAAATTTCTGCAACCAGGAGATTTGCTCAAAGTAATTGCCCCTAGTGGCACTTTGCGAGAATCAACCAACTTTGAAAAGGGTGTAGAAATTTGGAAATCTCGCGGCTATCGAATTGAATTAACACCGGGTTTTGACGATCGCTGGGGCTATTTGGCAGGTTCCGACGAAAACCGCGTCCGACAGCTAGCAGATGCCCTCAATGACCCGGATTGTCGCGGTATTCTCTGTGTTCGAGGCGGTTTCGGCAGCACTCGACTTTTGGAAAAAGGAAATGTGGGAAAGGCGGAAAATTCCCAATTTCCAACTCCCGATTCCCATTCGCCGAAATGGTTAATCGGCTTTTCAGATATTACTGCTTTGCTGTGGAATCACGACAAATTGGGGATTTGGGGCGTTCACGGCCCGATGCTGACAACTTTGGCGGATGAACCGGATTGGTCTGTCGATCGACTTTTTGACTGCATCGAAGGTCGTCCCTTACAATCTTTGCAAGGTAAAGGATGGGGCAGCGGACAAGCCACGGGGCCGCTGTTTCCGGCGAATCTGACGGTGGCTTCTCACTTGCTCGGAACCCCGTATCAACCGGATTTGACGGGGGTTATTCTCGCATTTGAGGATGTTTCCGAGGCTCCTTACAGGGTCGATCGAATGTTGACTTTGTGGCGGATGGCGGGGGCTTTCACTGGGGTGCGGGGCATTGCTTTGGGACGCTTCAGCCGCTGCGAGATTGAGCCGAGTATTCCCAGTTTTAGCATTGAAGAGGTTTTGCGAGATCGGCTGGGGGACTTGAATATTCCGATTGTCTCGGATTTGCCTTTCGGGCACGAGGGAGTTAACGCTGCTTTACCGATGGGAATTATGGCGAGTCTCGACGCTGAATCGGGATTGCTGATTTGTGGCGATCGATCGCAACTTTAGATTAGGGCTCAACGTCTATAACTTTAACATGAGATTTTGCACCCGCTAAATATTCCCGTTAGGTGAGGTTGACACGGTTGGCAGAAATTACATTTAAAATGGATTGTGTATGCAAATGTCTGCGCCAAGAAAGCAAAAAAAATTTTAAATTTTCCAGAGGTTGATATGAAAGCACACAACTTGTTAAACAGTATTGCTGCCGCATTCCTAGTTACAGGATTGGCACTTACGAGCATTTCGTCTAGTGCTGTTGGCGAACAGATACGGAATAACGATCGCGTTGCCGGAGTAATTCGCCGCACTTCCCCGATTTACCGTTTTCGGAATATGTGGGTTCCGGGTTCTCCAACGGAAGAATTGCGCGGCCAAGAATACACATTCAGCGCCAGGGAAGGCGACAACATTGAAGTGTTTTTAGATACAGATAGAAGCCGCGGTTTTACTCCCGTCATGGTGCTATTTTACGGGAACAACAAACAAGTCGCTTTTACGCAAGACCGTTCTTTTAATTATCAAATTCCCCGTAGTGGCGATTACAAACTGTTAGTGTTAGCAAAAGATGCTGCCAGGGGCGGTAACTACACGCTGGAAGTTGCGGGAATTGATGGGGGCGACAGACGATCTCGCAATTCGCGGGACGATTGGTACACGAGGCGAGATGACGATCGATATGACGGTCAATATGACAGAGCACAGATTCTGCAAGATGATTTTGGCTTGCGGTCTGTTGATTGTCGCGAGAGACGTTCTATGGTGAGAGTAAGGTTTGACGATGGTAATCAAGATTCAACTTACTGCGCTGTCCCGACTAGAAACTTTCCGGCGGGAGATTATTACTACAATTCGCGGACTAGAAACTTAGATTCGGCGAGGCGGAATGATAGTAGATTCGATGCGGGCCGCGATCAATGTCGGGTAGTGGTGGGCGGAGTGTGCGTGACGAGATAGTTTCGATTTAATTAACCCTACGGTGCGTCGCCCAGTAAAATCTACTATTAAGCTCGAAAATGGAGCAGCGACGCACCATATAAGATGAGCCTCTACAGATTTAACGATCGACTAAGCTACATCTTTGAGAGCCGATCGCGAATTGTTCGGAGATTTTTTGATAACGCTCATGCTGCCGTCGGTTTCCAGCACGACTGCTTCGATTTCTTCGATCGACGCGCTGCCCGTCCCCCGAATCGCCGCCCGAATTTCCGATTCACCCACGCGCTGCTGCCGCATCGCCACAGGCAGAAATTGGCCTTGGCTGAGCAGCATAGTAGGTTCGGCTTTGATGAGATTTTTTACCCACTTTACCCGCACCGCAAGCCACGTGACGATGAATTGCAGCCCGATGAGTAAGCCGAGGGCGAAAACGCCCTCGACGAAGGAAACGTCTTTTGACATGATGACAGTCGCCAGCGTCGAACCAAGCGCGATGGTAACGATGAAATCGAAGGCATTCCACTTCGACAGAGTTCGCTTGCCGGAAACTAGCAGCAAAAAAATCAGCGCGGCGTAAGCGGAAACGCCGAGCGTCAAAATCCGAATTATTTCAAACCAATTGTCAAAAAACATATTTTTATTTCGCGGTTGTGATTTTGGGCGCTTTGCTGCAGCGCCAGTGCTAGATGCTTCGTATGCTTGAGGTCGCGGTCGCGGATTCTGTTAGTTTGCATTGTCATTGTAGCAAAAGGGTGGATGTGAAAATTCCCTATTAGCAAGAGTTTCACCTATTAAGAATTCCTTGACCGTGCCAGAAGGTTGCTATCGAACTCAGCCACTTTCCTCATCTCCCTCTCCGCCGATACATGAATTTTTTGTCAAAAAGGACGATCGCACAGTGGTAAGCTACCAAAGGCATTGAAATATCTAAGGTAGAGAAAAGTTAAAATGTCGGCATTAAATGAAGTTCCCTTGTTGTTGCGGGCAGCCCGCGGCGAAACCCTAGACCGCCCGCCTGTGTGGATGATGCGCCAAGCCGGCCGCTACATGAAGGCTTATCGAGATTTGCGAGAAAAGTATCCCTCGTTTCGCGAACGTTCCGAAATTCCCGAAGTGGCGATCGAAGTTTCCCTTCAGCCGTGGCGCGCGTTTCAACCCGACGGCGTAATTCTGTTTTCCGATATTGTCACCCCCATGCCCGGTTTGGGCATCGACATGGACATCGCCGAAGGTAAAGGCCCGATTATCCACTCACCCATCCGCACTCAGCAGCAAATCGACGCGCTGCAACCGCTGAACCCGGAAGAAAGCTTGCCGTTTATCAAAACTATCCTGAAATCCCTGCGCGAAGAAGTCGGCAACAAATCCACCGTGCTCGGTTTTGTGGGCGCGCCGTGGACGCTGGCGGCCTATGCGGTTGAGGGCAAAGGTTCTAAGGATTATGCCATCATCAAAAACATGGCATTTTCTGATCCAACTTTACTGCATCAGTTGCTGTCGAAATTTGCAGATGCGATCGCCGTTTACGTGCGCTATCAAATCGACTGCGGCGCGCAAGTCGTGCAAATGTTCGACTCCTGGGCCGGCCAACTCTCCCCGCAGGACTACGACACCTTCGCTCTACCTTACCAGAAACAAGTATTCGAGCAAGTCAAAAAAACCCATCCTGACACCCCGCTAATTCTGTTAGTCACCGGTAGCGCCGGCCTCCTCGAACGCATGACAACATCCGGCGCGGATATCATCAGCGTCGATTGGACGGTTGACATGGCCGACGCGCGCCGACGTTTGGGCCCGAATATGAACGTTCAGGGAAATCTCGATCCGGGCGTGTTGTTTGGTTCTCAAGCGTTTATTCGCGATCGAATTCTTGATACAATTCGCAAAGCCGGCCCGCGCGGACACATCCTCAACTTGGGACACGGTGTATTACCGGGTACTCCCGAAGACAACGTGCGTTTCTTCTTTGAAACGGCAAAACAAGCCGACAAATTGCTTGCAGTTGCTGCTTGAGTCCGACAATCCGACAGGGGTTGAAACCCCTGTCTCATAGCTAAAGTCCTCGCTATGAGGACTAAAGATTAATATTTCAGTCGGTTTTAACTGAGATATTGCAGCAATATCAATAAGAGGATTTTTCGTGGGGTCGGGCGGGTTTATAGAACCTATTTGCAAGCTTTAAAACTGTTGGCGAACCCGCCCCTACGGCTAATTGAGAATGGTGCAAGATATCGGTTTTAACTCACCGAAGAGCACCCTTGCCAATAAAACATCCCGTAGGGGCGGGTTCACCAATAGCTTTAAAGAGTGCAGACAGGTTAAATAAACCCGCCCCCAGCCACAAAAAAGCCCTTTATTAACAATGGTACTCTTCAGTCGGTTTCAACTCACATCTTGCACCCTTCTCAAGAACAGGCTTTTCGGCCTGTTCCACAAGAAAATTCACTCTTTGTGGAACAGGCCGAAAAGCCTGTTCCTA
>NZ_JAUBTG010000105.1:0-8328 GCF_036702395.1 Microcoleus sp. D3_18_C2
CCCGCCCGTCCAAAAAGGACGGGCGGGACGCCCATCCCACAATAACAATTAAAATTGTAAGTTATTTAATTCGCGAGCCTAAATTTAGATGCTTCACACTATTGTGGGGTGTTGTATTTTTTGGGCGTCCTGCCCGCCCAAAAAGGCATAACAGTGCGTACCCCACAAATAGCGTGGTAAGCCCTCTTCAGAATTTCCTCAGAATTGAGCGTTAGTTTAAATAAACAACGATCGCCCGATTCAATCGATCGAGGAAATTGCCCATGAAAACAGATTACCTCATCGTCGGCAGTGGTTTATCAGCACTGGTTTTCGGAGCTTTGATGGCAAACTCCGGCAAAACCGTACACATCCTCGAAGCTCACGAACATCCCGGAGGCTTTGGTCACACCTTTACGATGGCCAAAAAATACACCTTTAATGCCCAATTCCACTACGTGTGGGACTGCGGCGAAGGACATACAGTCAATCGAGTTCTCAAAAAACTCGGTCTCGATCGAGATGTCACCTTTGAGCGGTACGATCCGAATGGCTACGACCACATGAGAATGCCTGGGTATGCGCTGGATATTCCCTCGGAACCAGAGGAACTGATCCGCAGATTGTCGGCGCTGTTTCCCGAAGCGGGCGAGAGAATTCGCCAATTCGTCAACGAAGTCGAGAAAACCGGCGAAGGACTAAGAAAACTCGCTCCTCCCGTCAAACCAATTGAATTGCTCAAAAATTTCGGGGACGTATTCTGTGCCGTCCAACACCTCAACAGTACACTTCAGGACGTTTTCGACAAGTTCCAACTCCCGCAAGCCGCCCAAACCCTATTAGCCCTGCAATGGCCGGACTTTTTGCTGCCTCCAAATCAGCTTTCTTTCTATGCTTGGATTGCCTTGTTTAGAGGCTATCAAGAAGGTGCATTTTACCCGACGCAGCATTTTGAAGATGTTATCAATTCTTTAGTTAAAGTCATTGAATCCAACGGGGGGAAAGTTCTACTAAACCATGAAGTCACGAATTTTAGGGTGATAAATAGAACAGTAACTGGTGTTGAAGCGATGGATTTGACCACCAATCAAACCCATGAATTCACGGGCGACACGGTGATTTGCAACCTTGACCCGAAAAGAGCGGCCAAGATGATTGGAGAGGAACTGTTCTCTAAAACTGTGCGGCGGAAACTCAACTATGAGTATTCTGCATCTAACTACATGGTGTACTGCGTTGTCAAAGATATCGATCTCCGAGACTATGGATTTGGCAAGTGGAATACGTTTCATTCTGAACACTTGGATCTAAATGAAGCGTTTGCTCAAATGTATGAGCAAAATGATTTTTCTCGTCCGAGTTTTGCAATTACAACGCCAACTTTACTGACCCAAGCGCGGCGGGATTGTCCAGAAGATTGTCAAATTGTCGAATTTCTGACTGTTGCTAATTACAGCTATTTTAAACAGCTTTGGGAGAGCGATCGCAAAGCTTACAGACAGAAGAAACAAGAGATTCTGGACTCAATTTTAGATGTTGTG
Source organism: Microcoleus sp. D3_18_C2 (assembly GCF_036702395.1). NCBI lineage: Bacteria > Bacillati > Cyanobacteriota > Cyanophyceae > Oscillatoriales > Microcoleaceae > Microcoleus > Microcoleus sp. D3_18_C2. Next base: position 1,521 of record NZ_JAUBTG010000105.1, read on the forward strand.
GAAAAACACTATGTTCCGAATTTCCGCAAACACATGGTCTTTCATATTACCGGAAGTCCGACGACTAACGAGCGCTTCTGTTGGTGTCCTAACGGTAATTCCTACGGTTCCAGCCTGACGCCGCGCAACATGGGAGTCGATCGGCTAAATCATGAAACATCCCTCAACAATTTCTATTTCTGCAACGCCTCCTCGGGCTATCCAGGCTTTGCACCGACATTTTGGACGGGGGCGCTGCTTTATCAACGTTTATCCGGCGATGCGATTTTAGGCTAAGCAATGCCAATTAAATAACGGCGATATCTCGTAGGTTGGGTTGAGGCTTTGCGAAACCCAAAATTTGCTGATATCTGTCAGGAAACGGCAAGATTTGTAGGGATAGATGATTGCCGTTTCGTACCGATAATATCGGCATTCAATTAATATCTATTCAACTAATCAATAGCGGGACAGTTTGCAGTGTGTACCTACATATAAACCTTAGAGGTAAGTGTTGTAATAGCTATCAAATACAATTCGTCAAAAGAATGCAACCGTAGGCAATATTCCGACCACTAGCTTCATCAATTATTCCCAATTATTTCATCAAAAATCGAAAATACAAAATCCACAATGGTATAACCTATCAATCTAGGAGTGAACTATGAGAATTGCAATTGTTGGGGGCGGAGCGAGCGGTATGGCAGCAGCCTACTGGCTCGATAAACAGGGACATCACGTCACTGTGTTGGAAAGTCAGCCGATTTTAGGCGGACACATTCGGACGCTGAACAAAAATGTTGTACCCAACCAATCGGAGTGCAATGAAATATTAGAAAATGGGGTGCTGGAATTTCCCACTGTGTTTTACAATTTCGTGGCTTTTATGCAGGATCTAGGGGTGCAATTAGAACCCGTGCAGATTGGTTCAGCGCTGTTTTTTAAAGATGGCACTCACTTTTTGTCTGCGGTATCTATCCAAAAGAATTTCACCGGAATCCAACGCCTAATCGAGTATTTGCGACTTGATAGTCTTTACGCTCGTTCGGCGGGATTTATTTTAAAAATGCGGTTTGCTAAACAGCATGATTTCTACGATGTGCCGCTTTCTCAGAGTTTGAAAAGTTCGTGCATCCGCAATTATTGGCTGAAGTTGCTGACGATGTACAGCTACTCGATACCGTTTGAATTGCTCGACAATTTCCCGGCAGAATTAGCGATGCCTGTTTTGCGCGAATATGGCTCTGTCAACTGGGTGAGGATTAAAGGCGGGGTGTATTCTTACATTGAAAAGATTTTGGAGCGATTTAAGGGCGATATACGGCTAAATGTGGAGATTGCCAATATTTTTAGAAGTGCGAATGCTGTAAAAATTGTGCTTTCTGATGGGGAAATCCAGGAATTTGAGAAGGTGGTTTTTGCGATGCCACCAGATCGAGTTCTGAGGTTATTGTCTGATCCGACTGATGCGGAAACGAAGCGGTTTTCCGCGTGGAAAGCCAATTATGCAACGACTGTACTGCATTCGGATACATCGATGTACGATCGCTATGGTATCCGCAAGTTATCAGAATTTGATTTTTTCGAGACGGACAAGGGATGGGGATATAATGCGAGCTTGAATCAGCTTTGCGGTATCTCCTCCCCACGAGAGTACAGTTTAGCTTTTCAACTGCAGGAGTCGATCGCCCAAAAGCAGATTATTCACATTCAGAAACATCACACGCCGCTGTACACTGTCGAGTCTTTTCGATATCGAAATGAAGTTATCGAGACTAATGGCGAGAACAACACTTATCATGCGGGAGCTTATTTGGGGGATGGTTTGCACGAAGGAGCCATTACCTCTGCTTTGCGAGTCGCGAAATTAATCGGGTGAGCTCAATTGTGATGCTACAAACTCTCGCAAATATCAGTAAATTTCTTGCCGGTGCAACACTCTCACAAAAGTAATGATGTCGGCATCAAAAGTTAAACCAATGCGAGAGTCGTACACTCGGATGCGAAATTAATTTTTGGCCTTGCCTAAGCTGCGACACCACGTGCTGCAGTTAAGTAGACATCATTGCTCAAAGATGGGGGGATTGTTGATCCGGCTAACTGAGTACCCTCAAAGTTGGTTCCCGTGAAACTTGCGCCGCTCAAGTCGGCTTCGCTCAAGTCTGCATAGCACAGCCTAGCCCAATCGAGGTTTGCCTGCACCAAAGAAACCCCCACCAGATTTGCCCTGGTTAAATCTGCTCCCATCAACTGGACGCCCCGCAACTGAGCCCCGCTGAGATTGGCAGCTAACAAGTTCGAGCCTTCCAGGTTTACCCCGTTTAGTTTGGCTTCACTCAGGTTGACGCCATTGAGATCCGTCCTGCTCAGGTCGATGCCATTGATATAAGCTTTGCTGAGATAGATGCCTGTTAGTTGAGCGCCAAAAAGCTTTGCACCGCTGAGTTTTGCCCCTCCGCAGTTTGCCCAGTTGAGGTTGGCTCCCGTGAGGTTGGCGCCTCGCAGGTTGATGAATTGCATGTCGGCTGTACACAAATTGGCGTTCCAGAGGATGGCGATCCGCAGGTTGCTACCGATGAGTTGGGCGCCACTCAACTTTGCCCTGGGCAGTTTTGCTTTGACGAGGAAAGCTCCGCTGAGATTGGCTTTTGTCAGCTCTGCATCGGCTAGTCTGGCTTGACCCATTTTGGCAAAACTCAGATTTGCCCTGTAAAGGTTTGCGTCGTTGAGTTCTGCTTTGGTGAGATGCGCCCGACTCAGGTTAGCTCCCGACAGGTTAGCCCTTGAAAGGTTGACGCCAACTAACATAGCTCCGCTGAGGTTTGCTCCGCTGAGGTTTGCGTCAGCAAAGTCTCTGTTTCCATTTTCGTATTCTTTGAGCAGCTCGGTTACTTCCATACGGGTCACATTCCTTATAGCGGAAATTAATCTAGAAATAAACACTCTTTATAAGTATTTTATCTCAAAAGGAGCGGACTGGATCGCACTTTCTTGAAAGCGGACAATTAACTTTATATTTATACATATACTTGGTGCTTTTTCCCTAGTCCCGATCGTTTTGAGGTCATAACCTGAAACCCTTGATTTACTTAGCCTCTAGTGTGCTTGGGCAAGGGTTGCGATCGTACTGAGATCCGTGAAACCGTTATTCTTAGTAGGTAAGCCATCAAACACTGTCCGAAGTGTTAATCAATAGTTAAAATCAATATTTTTGTTGTCCACTGTGACTAACAGCTTTTTTAAACCGAGACTGCAAATTTGTTGGTTGTGTTTGCGTCAGGTGTCGCGAAGGCTGGCATGGCCATAGCTCCATATTTTATCTGCTGTCATTCGATTTTAGATTTTAGATTTTAGATTTTGGATTGACTTGCGCGAGATCAATTCGGGGGCGTGAGGATTTTAGATTTTAGATTTTGGATTGATTCCACGGATAAATCACGTGGCGGGTACCACATGAAGAAATTCGCTTGTCATTTTTCAGGAAAATTAGATGTGGAACAACAGCTTAATCAGCCCGAATTTTTCTCGGTAGTCTCGCAGCAGTTCTGCTCGTGCTTTTCAATATTTCCTTTAGTCGATCGGGTGAAAAGTAATTTCAGACATTGTAATTCTGAGGAATTTATCGATATGCCTAACGGTAGAGGGTATTCGTTCAAAACCTAGCGGATAATATACTGCATATGGTACAAAACTAACAGCGATTAATATCTGTATAGCAGCACCTCGTCTACTGGCAGTTAGGCAAATGTGTCAATCTATGTTATGCTGAGTCAAAATTGAGGAAGAATCATGTCAAAAGAAAGAAAAAGCAACAAAGAAGTCAAAAAGCCAAAGAAACAACCTGATGGTGTTGCTAAGCCGAAGGATGACAAAAAAAATTATGGTAGCACGGACGGCCGCAAATAGAGATAGCGGCCACTCTCGGAATTGCGATTAATTTTGTGTAATTGTCATTACTATCGATTTTTAACAGATTTAAATATCCTATTTTGGGATAATCCGAAAACAGGTTTATTATATCTAGGGAATATGCAGTGCTAAACCCAAAGTATAATGAAATCTGTTTTTAGCCATGAATATCAAACATTCTGTCGCCGATCGAATTTAACACCATTTTTTTAGACTTGGTTGAAAAAAAAGATAGTTCGATCGCCCAATCCCATCAAATCCCATCAAATCTATCACAGCGATATCTCAGTCACCGCAATATTACCCTCAAAACACACGTCAACATCAGTCCCCGCCGCTCGATCGCGCGATCCATACTCTCCCGCATAATAAAAGTATTCTCCCTCCATCCGGTAAACCACTGGCAGCGGCTGCGTCGAAGGCTGGCAAAACACAATTTCCGGTTCCGCACTTCCGGGCGCTAAATGCGGCAAATTCACATTCCAGAAACACCCCGACTTTGGTTCCCGATTCAGCAAATCCCCCAACACCCGCGATGTCCAGCGAGTAGCGACATCCCAGTCAATTTCGAGCGGCCTTTTAATTCGGTGGGAAATTGCGATTCCCGGAATACCGTGCATGGCTGCTTCCCGCACAGCCGCCACCGTACCGGAAATATACACGTCAACCCCCAAATTGCCGCCCGCGTTAATACCCGAAAGCACCAAATCCGGCTTCGCACAAACGTGATGAAGAGCGATGCGGACGCAATCGGCCGGTGTTCCCCCTACAGCATATTCCACGGACGATCGCCGATCGACATGAATCGGACTGTGGGCTGTCACCTGATGCCCGCAGCCGGACAATTGGCCTTGGGGAGCAACCATAATTGTTTTGCCCTTTACTGCTTGCAAAAGTGCTTGAATGCCGGGAGCATCGATGCCGTCGTCGTTGGTTAAAATTATCGTCATTAAAAATGTGTCGGTTTTATAGAACCGATTTGAGAGCGCAGAGGCTGGCAACCTTCTGGTAGTTCTAGCCTAAATTGGTTGTTGGTTAGTGGCGATCGTCAGTAAGCTGTTCGGCATTTAAAGGACTTGCGTAAGGTGCGTCAGCATCTAAGGTTTTCCGTTTCAGCGTAAGGGTTCGCGAATGACGCACCCTACTAGCCTCGTTACTGGTTTAAATGCTCCACAGCTTATGAGCATTGCCACACATTTATATCATCGCATTAATTGAACAATTGCCCCAGAAATGTGGCGCGCCACATTTTAGCCGAGTCGCACCTTGATATGACAGCTAAAGCGACTTGTTACGCTTGCCCCAGTGCAGCATTCATGACATCAGTGTCGATGCAAACATCAATTAATCACATAATTTTTTCCTCGGCTCTCCCCGATGCTTTGTCTTAAAAGTAGCAGATGATACTAAGTATCTGAGACTGAACGTTGAAACTCTCGATCGTGCTAAATTCTTAGCTTGCGTTATCACCATAAGTACGAGAGAGCCGATAATAAGTTAATGTCGATTCCAATTGCGCTTTGACGTAGGGGAGGAGAGAATAAATATCAAATTTTTATCAAAGATAGTATCTAAGTTACTGTCCTCATTTCCCCTTCATAAATCAAATACTTATCTACACTGTTACCATTATTACATTGTAACTCAGGAGAGCCAGATGAACGAACCCACTCAAAGCAATACCAAAGCAGGCTGTCCCCCAGTTCCTCAGTCGATTATGAGCGCCAGTCGGGAAGAACTAGATCGCATCGATTTAGAATAGTTAATGAAAAGGGTAAGGTTAAAAAAACGATCATTCTTTCAGGATACGAAATTATAGAAAATATTTACGAAGGAGTCAGAACCGTTGTTTATCGAGGGATAAGAAATCGGGATCGACAGCTTGTCATCGTTAAAATAATAAAAAATGATTATCCTAGCCTTGAACAAATCACCAATTTAAGGCAAGAATTTATAATCACTCAAAATTTAGAGTGTGAAGGAATTGTCAAAACTTACAAGTTAGAGAATTATCAGAATAGTTTAGCGCTGATATTAGAAGATTTTGGGGGTCTATCCCTTTATCATTTTATGGCAGCCAATAACCTGTCAATAACCGAGTGGCTGAGGGTAGCGATCGCTCTATCCGAAACTTTGATCTATCTCCATCAAGTACCGATCATTCACAAAGACATTAAGCCCTCAAATATCATTATCAATCCAGCGACAGGAAAAGTAAAACTGACTGACTTTAGTATTTCATCGCGCTTGGAATTGAAAAACCAAAGCATTAGCAATCCCAACTTGCTAGAAGGGACTCTCGCTTATATGTCACCCGAACAAACGGGAAGGATGAATCGCGCAATTGACTACCGCACGGATTTCTATTCTTTGGGAGTGACTTTCTATGAAATGCTGACCAACCAGTTGCCATTTAGTACCACCGATCCGATGGAGTTGGTTTACTGTCATATTGCCAAACAACCCGTCCCACCTAAAGAGGTAGCAGAAATTCCTCAAGCGGTTTCAGATATTGTGATGAAACTGTTAGCAAAAAATGCGGAAGACCGATATCAAAGTGCGGCGGGATTAAAATTTGACCTGGAAACTTGTTTGCAGCAATTGCAGACAACTGGAAAGATTGAAAATTTTGCCATCGGTCAACGCGATCGCGGCAACCAATTACTCATTCCCCAGAAACTTTATGGTAGAGAAACCGAAGTCCAAATTCTTCTAGATGCCTTTGGACGAGTCAGCCTCGGTGCCACCGAGATGATGTTAGTTTCCGGTTATTCCGGGATTGGTAAAACTTCAATCGTCAATGAAGTTCATAAACCAATTGTAGCAGCTAGGGGATATTTTATTCAGGGTAAACGCATCTAAATTAAGTTGACAGAAAATCATATTTGTGCATGATTTGTTTTTTATAAAACAATTCTTA
>NZ_JAUBTG010000106.1:0-4078 GCF_036702395.1 Microcoleus sp. D3_18_C2
AGTTAAGATTAATCCTTCTTGAATGGCTGGCAATAGTTCTTGAAAGGTGGCTACCCAAGATTTTTCATTAATAATTGCCAGAGTGTTTAAGTCAAAACTATTGCCCACGCAGGCAGCTAAACGCAAAACTTGCTGAGTTGATGGGGGCAGTCTTTTCAATTTGCCCAGCATCAATTCAATGACGTTATCAGTAATACCTACTGATTCAATTTCGGAAATGTTCCAATCCCAGTTTCTTTCGTGAAAGTTGAATTTAAGTAGGTTTTCTTGATAGAGTGTTTTGAGAAACTGATTGACAAAAAAAGGATTGCCTTGAGTTTTACTGATTACTAACTCGGCGAGGGGGAGCGCTGATTTTTGGTCTTGACGCACGGTATCAGTAATTAAGTTAACTATCTGGTGAAGCTGTAAGGGAGCTAAGGTAATTCGCTCGATTCTTGCACCTTGATTTTGCAGCTCGTCCAAAGTCATCATTAAAGGATGAGATGGGTTGACTTCGTTGTCTCGATAAGCACCAATTAGAAATAGATAGTTGGTTTGCTCATCTGCTATCATTACTTGTAGCAGTTTCAATGTGGCGGCATCAGCCCATTGTAAGTCGTCGAGAAAGATGACTAAGGGATAGTCAACTGAACAAAAGACGCGGATGAATTTTTGAAATACTAAATTAAAGCGGTTTTGTGCTTCGGTGGCGCTTAATTCTTGTACGGCGGGCTGTGGGCCAATGATTAGTTCTACTTCGGGAATGACATCGACAATGATTTGACTATTAGCGCCAAGGGCCGCTAATATTTTTTGTTTCCAGGTATTGAGTTGATTTTCGTTTTCTGTTAAGAGTTGCTTGACTAATGATTGAAAGGCTTTGACAACGGCGGCGTAAGGGATATTTCGTTGAAATTGGTCGAATTTTCCGGCAATAAAATAACCTCTGGCTTTAGTAATTGGTTTATAAACTTCTTGTACTAAGGCGGATTTACCTATGCCAGAGTAACCGGATACTAGCATCATTTCGGTGCTGCCCCTGCTGACTCGCTCAAAGGCTGCTAATAAGGTTTCAACTTCTGTTTCTCTGCCGTAGAGTTTTTGAGGTATCTGAAACTTATCTGTAATATCTTTTTGGGCGATCGCAAAATCTGCAATTCCTCCCGTAGTTTTTAATTGTTCTAGGCATTCTTCTAGGTCAGCGATAATTCCCCAAGGGCTTTGATATCTGGCTTCAGCGGTTTTCGCTAATAGCTTCATCACAATATCAGAAACAGCTTTAGGAATTTCTCGATTGATTTGGTGGGGCGGTACTGCTTGTTTGGCAATGTGACAGTGGATTAATTCCATTGCATCGCTGTAATCCCAGGGCAATTGCCCTGTTAGCATTTCGTAAAAAGTGACTCCTAATGAGTAAAAATCAGTGCGGTAGTCGATCGCTCTGTTCATTCTGCCTGTTTGTTCCGGCGATATATAGCTAAGGGTGCCTTCTAAAACATTAGGATTTTTCAGGGTAGGATTTTCGCGCTTTAAAACCGTAGAGATGCCAAAATCTATAATTTGAACTCGCCCTGTGCTTGAGTTGATAATAATATTGCTGGGATTAATATCTTTATGAATAATTTTATGTCTGTGAATTTCACCTAAAGCCCTGGTTATTTTAATAGCTGTTAATAAAAACTCTTCTAAGGTAAGTTTGTGAGAAGCCAACCAAAGCTTTAATGAGTCTCCACCACAATCCTCGAAAATGATAGCCAAACTGTTATGGTATCTTTCTAAGCTGTAGGTTTTAGGGACACTTTCTAGGTGAAGATTGTGTGTGATTTCGTATTCCTGCTTGTATCTGACTAACGAAGCTGGCATCGGATAATCTTGTTTGAGAAATTTGAGAATTACGGGTTGGTTGTCTTGCTTTCTCAGTCCCCGGTAAACTACAGAATTATTACTTTCATGGATCTGGTTGGTAATGTCGTAGCCCGGTAAGTTAATCATTCTTACAGCCTCTTGTCAGTATTAATACTCAATTATTTTTTATATATTGTTAGTTAATTAAGTATATGTATTATCTAATACACAATATTACCCTAAAATTTAAGAAAAGCTTAAGTTTTCCAAAAAAAATTATTTTTTCTTAACATTTCTTCAAAATAAGAGGGCTAAACATTCCGACCAGGAGTCCGATCGCTCCACAGTTTCCTGTAAAATCCGGCAAAACAGAGTGAAGTGCGATCGCCGTTAGTCTTCCTAGGAGATTTGGGCGTTGCATAATGAGAGTATAAATAGGGCGAATCACCATGCAATGAAAGCGAGTGCAAATTAACCCATATCCGTAGAAACACTAAGAAAAAAGGAAAACAGAACCACATTTGTGTCAAATGCGATCGTCAATTTATCGCTGATGATGAGTCCCACGCCTGGTTACAGCGAGACTGTGAAACCGGAATGCCTAAAAATGTATGTCAATAGTATAGGTTTTCGGGCAATTAACGAATCAAGGGAGTTCATCACACCACCCTAATAACTTCGGTAAGACTTGTGGGAAAACTCCATTACCAAGGATTGCCAATCATTGTAAAGGCGGCCCAATAATAAGGATGCGAAAGCACTCGATCGCCCCGCGCCGCAATTTCTGGAGGCAAAATTAGACCCCCAGAAAGCCCTTGGGCTCGCAACATCCCGTCTTGAATCCGCACGCGCCCCCGCAGCATCTCCAATTGCGCGCGTCGCAAAGCCTCCGCTTTAATCATCAAATTGCCACCGCGTCTGGGGGCCCGCAACTGGCGATAAAACTCAGTCATCAGCCCCAAAGTCCCATCATCGCTGACTTCCCACAAACTCGCCAAAGCGGATTTAGCACCGCTAGCTACCGCCAAACCCGCAAACCCCAACTCCGCATCTTCGTCGCCCAAAGCGGTACTGCACGCGCTTAAAACTAACAGATTCACCGGCGGTTCATTCCATCGCAACTGTCGCATTTGATCGATACGTAATTTACTATCCCACAACTGAATGTAAGAATTTTTCGGTTCTCCTGGCTGGAATTCGCTGTGAGTTGCTAAGTGAATGATGCCAAAAGGCTGATTTGCCCGCTGAGCTTGCAAATTTTCGAGAGTAAAATCTTGATTCAAAAATGATTTTCCTTCACTTGGCGGCGCGATCGACTCTAACTCCACCGGTACCGCTGGTAATGGCGCTTTATCTTCAAATACCGACGCCCCCATGGCCAAAATTTCATCATCCGCAATATTGTCGTAGCCGATATCAGTTAAGCTCAGACTCGGCATCACACTAATGCTGTATTTCTCAACTAAAAAGCCTTTGCCATCGTGAAGAGCAGCAAACGGCACGCTCCGCAAACCTGCTGCTGGAATTACAATTAAATTGTCAATCTTTAAAGCTGTCAATTCTGCGGCAACTGGTGCAATTAACCACCGATAAAGTTTTTGCGCGGTATCCAAATAACTAATGCTGCTTCTTTTTCGGGGATTAGTTATTTCGGTTTGCAGGGCGTCAGCTAGTTGCAACACCTGCCAGCGCGTTGTAGCCGGAATTAAAACGCGCTGGGGTTGAGCATTAGCTGTTACTAACACTATTTCTAAATGCTCGCCACTCGGAACATCGGAAACTTCTTTGCCATCCGGCGACAACCTCTGAGTCAACTTATCTTCTAAGGGATGAGATGGCTGGGATGCGAGGTTTGTTTTCACAGGCAATAGATTTGATAAATCCTGACTTGCCACCAGTACAGAATCATTTTCTTTGGCAGCGGCTGCATCAGCTCTGCTGAGCCAATTCATATAAATAATGGCAGATTTGATTCCGGTAATTTTTTCGTTTTTGCGAAGATTTTCGTAAATTACCGACATATTCCCGATCGGTCTTCTTGCGGGCAAATCCAGATATTTTTCGTACTCGCGAGTAAAGATTTCCTCAAATGCTAAAACTCCCGAACCTGCCGAATCTAGCCTGCGAGAAGGAGCGAAAATATCCGGGCTAATTTCGGGAGTGTTGTATTGACTTTGCGATCGCAATTCTACTTGCACAGATGCAGGAAATGACAGCGCCGGATCGGGATTTACGGACTCAAGAGGCGGTG
>NZ_JAUBTG010000106.1:4178-8189 GCF_036702395.1 Microcoleus sp. D3_18_C2
CGGGAATGGGTGCGGGAATGGGTGCGGGAATGGGTGCGGGAATGGGTGCGGGAATGGGTGCGGGAATGGGTGCGGGAATGGGTGCGGGAGTAGAGGGCGGGCCCGGTGTAATTAGGGAAATCTGATTTGGTAAACTTCCTTGGGTGTAAGTTTGTCCAACAGAAAAAGTGGGCAAAATGGCATTTCCCGCGCCAGCATTAATGCTTCCCAGGGTTCCATTGTCGATCGCGCCACCAACTATAAATGGTCGATCGATAGCGCCTCCGTGGCGAATTGCGATCCTGCCCGCCCCCGCACCTCCGGCAGTAGAAATACTCGAAGAATTGCCCGATATATCGTTGAAAACATTGTTCGAGCGAAACAAACCGAGGGTTGTCACATCAACACTGCCACCAGTGCCACCAGTACCACCTTGAGCATTGATAAAGCCCAACTGAATGTTATCAGTCGCGTTCAGGGAAACGCCCCCGCCGTTGCCGTTTGAAGTGCTGCTGGAGTTGAGATCGAGAGCCGAAATGCCCGATGAAGAGGTGACATCGATATTTCCGCCGATCGCCCCCGAAGCGTTCAAAGCTCCCGCAGTTAAAGGGCCGGCAGTGGTTTGGAGAGCGATCGCGCCTCCTGTGCCCGCCGATGACGAGTCGATCGCACCCGCAGCAACAGTATTCCCCTCAACCCGAATCCTCCCACCGTTCGAGGTAATATTACCAGTCCGAACCTCGCCGCTTCCTTGCAGGTTCACGCTGCCACCATCCGTCCTTAAATTACCCTCTAGGAAGACGTTTTCTGCCTTGATATCGGCTCCCAAAGCGGCCGTGCTGTCCCCCCCGAAGCTAGCGGAATCTCGCGCGTTAACGCTCAAAATACGCGCTGCAATTGTGGAAGCAGCAGTCACACTAGCAGCATCGGCCGAGAGCAGGCCCAACCTCTGAGTTTGACCGACTCTGCCGTCAAAAGTAATGTTGCCACCAGCGCGCAGGGTCAAATTATTAGCCCGGCCCGGCCTGCTGTCGAGGGTATTGGCAAAAGTGATATTGCCGGTAGTGGTGGCTAGGGCGGCGGTGCGATCGACTGTGACGTTACTATTGAAAGTCATGTCGCCAGATGTCGCAATATTGCCCGATACCTCGGTACTGCGGGCGTTGACAGTTAAACTCGCCAGCGGTGCAGCTTGACCGACTGTAGCGCCGAACAGCACTCGCCCAGCGTCTAGTCTTAGGGCGTGAGATCCGTCTAGGCTACCGGAGAACAGAATGTTGCCGCTAACTTCCGCGCTCAAAGCCACGTCAGCATTGAGGGATGCGTTTCCTGTAAAAGTGAGATCGCCACCGGATGTGGCAATGTTGGCGTTGAGATTAGTTTGGGGCGCGTTGAGAGTCAAGCTAGCGCTGCCGCTTGTGTTCAGGGGATTGTCGATCGCGATCGATCGGCCTTGAAGTGTCAGCGGGCTGTTGAAGGTAATGGGTGCGACGATCGCGATCGACGTGCTGCTACCGTTTTCGCGCCCGATCGCGATCGAGCCGAAATCCCCCGCCAAAGCGCCGAGATCCGTTGCCGTCAAGTCCAAAAGGCCCAAAACATCGCCGGTGCCACCGATCCGAATTGCTCGGCTATCGTTGGGCTGCAAGCGAATTGTTCCCCCCGCACTGCTGACGGAATTGCTGCCGCCTCTGAAGTCAATGCCGTTACCAGTGATAGCGATATTGCCGCCGTTAGCATTGAGTCCGCCCAGAGAGATGCTGCTGGCGAAAATGTTGATGTTGCCGCCTTGAGTCTCGATTAAATCGTTGGGGTCATTGACAACAAACACTCCGCCCGCTCTAAATGTTACGGTGTCTCCGGTTCTCGCTTGCAGGGAAAGTTTGTTATCGGGCAAGTCTTGGACGGTGATGTAGCCGGGGGTATCTAGAACCACGTTGCTGCCGGCCGCCATCTGTTCCAACTGCACTTCTGAGATCGATGTTTCGTTGGGTTCTGGTGCCGATTCCAGTTCCCCGCCAGTCGATCGCGCGCTGCTGGATCCGTTACCGCTGACGATGGTAATATTTGCCGGATCGAGCAACAAATTGCCGATCGCACCGTTAGTCGCGCGGGTATCGACCTCTCCTTGGAAAGTTAAAGCATTTTTGCCGGAAACTTCTACTGTTCCGCCGTTACCTGCGGTAGTGCCGCCGCGAGCACTAATATTGCCCAAGAAGCGAGTTGTATTGTCTGACCAAATTACCGCAGTGCCGCCATTGCCGCGGTCGATCGCGTTTGCTGCGATCGTAGAATCAGGACTAACATAAGTTACCTGGGCGTTGGGCACTGGTTCCATCCCTTGGAAACCGCCTCCGACGCGCACAGTACCTCCACCGTCAGTCCCGGAAGCATTGATATTTGCGCCGAAGAGTCCGACTTTTTCCCCTAAAATATTGACTGTGCCCCCAGCATTCCCAGAAGGGCCAAATACATTTACAGAACCGGAGACGATCGCACTTCCGGCAACTGCGGGCACTGTTTGGCCCCCAGTCAATACCAATTGACCTTGTTCGTTAGTGGTTAAACCTGTGGCTGACGCTACGCCGGGCCCCGTTAGCAACTGAGGCAAAGAAACCGGGGCGATCGCCGATTTTTCTGACTGCAAAGACGGAGTAATTTCTAAACTCAATAAATTGCCGCTTTGACTGATACGGACTGCATTTTGTCCCGGAACAGCAGCCACAGTAACTTGACCGTTGGGAGCGGATAATTGTCCTGTATTAATAACGGTGCCACCGAGCAAAGTTAAACTTTCCCCGTTGCCAACTGCCAAGTTTCCGGCATTGACAATTGCACCAATTTGTGAATTATTAAAATTAAATTGATTAGGATTTCCCAGTAAAGCTTTGTAATCATTAATTCCCGCCGAATGGAACCAGCCGTCACCGAAACCAATACCTGTAGCAGTTGTCGCGAAAAAAGACCCCGGCACGTTCAATCTAGCATTTTGACCGAAGACAATTCCCGCCGGATTCATTAAGAATAAATTCGAGTTGCCGCCGCTGACAGAAATCAGACCGTTAATGACGGAAACATTGTCGCCGGAAATCCGCCCTAAAATATTTTGAATATTTGGATTAGTTAGAAAATTAGCAATTTGACCTTCGCTGAGATTAAATTGACTGAAGCTGTGAAACAGATTTGTCCCGTTTCCTGACAATTGTCCGCCACTAATGTCGGTGCGGTTTTGCTCGGACTGAACAACAGTATTTGTGCCGTCATTTGCAGGAACGACAGGTTGCGATCGCACTGCTAGAGGTAGCAGCCAAAAACCTAATGTCAAAATTAGAGCCGAAGGAAAATAGGTCATTGGAGGAAGCCATTAGTCATTAGTCATTATTCCTTAGTCATTAGTCATTAGTCATTAGCCGGAAGGAAGAGGGATTTCAGACAAGCCAATTCTCCATTACCAATTTTAATCTCTTCTCGTTTTGATTTTTTTTGAGCTGTAATGTTCCGCTAAAGTGCCCATAAACTTCAAAAAGTCGATCGCACACCGCCACCACCGGGGTCGATCGCACTCCAAAACCACCCGTTGCCCGAATGTCGGAAATTTCAGGCAAATTTTGTATTGTTCTGTAACAAGTGTATTGACAAAAGCCCCCCAGAGTCATAAGATTGGAGCACTGATTGGGTGGGAAAGTAAAAACCCACACCATAACTGGCTCCTCTAATAAAGTTAAAAACAAAATATTGATGCTTTTAGAGACCAACCATGCAAACTCCAGCTTTCCCATTTCTAACTGAACAAATAGTAGAGCGGATATTTTCGTCCGGCGAACTGACTCGCGATGACAGACAGCGGATTCAGTCAATGCTCTTAAATGAGTCGATCGGCGAAAATGAATTGAGCTTAATTGAAAAAGTCATGGAAGGCGTAGTCAAGGGAATCCTTGACGTGATGAATTAGTTGATAAGGAATGAGAATTAAATAACTTCCACTCTTGAAAGTGGGATGGGCGTCCCGCCCGTCATGAGTGGACGGGCGGG
>NZ_JAUBTG010000107.1:0-7819 GCF_036702395.1 Microcoleus sp. D3_18_C2
GTATTTATCTCGCGCAAGTCAATGCTTCAATTCTAAAATCTAAAATCTAAAATCTAAAATCTAAAATCGATTGACTTACTGTATAATAGTTGGGAGCTTGCCTAAAGTTGTAGATTTTTTGGGGAATGGTATCACGAGAAGGTATAATTTTAGACGGGTAATGCAAAAATGCAAATTTTCTCCTTCGTAATTAATGTTACATCAGAGCTGTCGGCCGAAAGACTGCTGAGGGCGATCGCAGATACTTTCTCAAATTGCGCCAGGAAACAATAAAAAACTTTAAAATTAATTAATAGTATCGTTAAATTCACCTTCTCGGTCAGCGCCTGAGAATGCCAATTACCAACACCACCTCAACTTTGATTCAAGCCGAAACACTAGAACTATTAGAATGGCCGCGCCTGTGTCAGCACTTGGCTACCTTCGCGGCCACCAAACTCGGCGTCGCCGCCGCCCTTGACCTCGCAATCCCGGCAACTCAAGCTCAAACAGCCGAACTCCTCGCCCAAACTCAGGAAGCTTATCAGTTAGAGAGCCGCGCTGGCGGTGCTTTGAGTTTTGAAGGAATCCAAGACATCGGCACTTCCCTGCAACGAGCCGAACTCCAAGGTTTGCTCAGCGGCGAAGAATTGCTGGCAATTGCTACTACCCTCGCCGGAGCAAGGCAATTGCGCCGGATAATTGACTCTCAGGCAGATGTGCCGACGCTCAAAGAACTAGCAGCCCAATTGCGGACTTATCCCGAACTAGAGCAAGAAATCCATCGCTGTATAGACGATCGCGCTCAAGTAGCAGACAGAGCAACTCCTAAATTAGCAGGAATTAGAGTTCAAATGCGACAGTTGCGCGATCGCATTTATCAAATATTGCAGGGGATTTTGCAGCGCCAATCCAACGCCGTACAAGAACAGCTAATTACCCAAAGAAGCGGACGCTTTGTCATTCCCGTCAAAGCTCCCCAAAAAGATGCCATACCGGGCATCGTTCACGACTCCTCGGCCAGTGGCGCGACACTCTACGTAGAACCCCACAATACAGTCAATCTTAACAACCAAATGCGGCAGTTTCTCAGGCAAGAACAAGCCGAAGAAGAAGCAGTCCGCCGCGCCCTCACCGAGCAAGTCGCAGCAGTAAAACCCGATTTAGACAGATTGGTGGTTGTAGTTACAACTTTAGATTTAGCGGTCGCTAAAGCGCGTTATAGTTTTTGGCTGCAAGCAAATCCGCCGAAATTTATCGAATTGGGAGAGCCAGAATTAGCACCAAAAAATCCCGAAAAAGAAGATGAGGAAAAAGAAGATGAGGAAAAAGAAGAAAACAGTCAATTATTAATTCGCAACCTGCGATCGCAAATTACCCTGCGCCAGTTGCGCCATCCGTTATTAGTTTGGCAGCAACAGCACGAGCAAGGGTTTCCAGTCGTGCCGGTCGATTTAACGATCGGGCCGCACATCCGCGTCGTCGCCATTACTGGCCCCAACACTGGCGGCAAAACTGTCACCCTCAAAACCTTGGGATTGGCAGCTTTAATGGCGAAAGCAGGAATGTTTGTTGCCGCCCGCGAACCCGTAGAATTGCCTTGGTTCGACAATATTTTGGCTGATATTGGTGACGAACAATCTTTGCAGCAAAGTTTGTCTACTTTCTCCGGCCATATCCGCCGCATCAGCCGCATTTTAGAAGTTTTACACAATAAATCGCAGGCTGAAGGGGAAGAAAATTCCAACCTTCCAATTACTAATTCCCAACAGCAAGACGAAGAAGTCATAGATACACAGAACACTGTTTCTGCTCTCCCAATTCTCAAACCTAAATTACAAATTCCCCAACCCCAAATCCCAATTACCAATTCCCAATTACCAATTCCCAAATCTTTAGTTTTGTTAGACGAAGTAGGAGCGGGAACAGACCCCTCAGAAGGCAGTGCATTGGCGATCGCCCTGTTGAAATACCTCGCCCAACATTCCCTATTAACAGTTGCAACTACCCACTTTGGCGAACTCAAAGCCCTCAAATATCAAGACTCCCGCTTTGAAAATGCCTCAGTAGAATTTGACGACAATTCCATGCAGCCAACCTATCGCTTGCTGTGGGGAATTCCCGGACGTTCCAACGCCCTCACCATTGCCAAAAGACTGGGTTTGCTAGCATCCATAGTCGATGAAGCTCAAACCTATGTCGGGGGAGCGTCTCAAGATGTCAATCAAGTAATTGCTGGACTCGAAGCACAGCGCCGGAAACAGGAAACCAAGGCCAGAGAAGCAACTCAACTGCTACACCAAACCGAAAAACTGCACAGAGAAGTTTCTCAAAAAGCAGCCGCTTTGCAAGAGCGGGAGCGAGAACTAAAAATAGCTCAGGAAGTGGCAGTAAATGAGGCGATAGGGTCGGCAAAATCAGAAATTGCTCAAATCATTCGTCGCTTGCAGTCGGGCAATCAGACGGCTCAAAATGCCCAACAAGCGACAGAAACCTTAAATCAAATTTCCCAAAAACACCTGCCCTCTCGGCAACAACCGGCTAAACCCAAACCGAGTTTTATGCCGAAAGTGGGCGATCGCATCCGCATTCCCAGCTTGGGCCAAACCGCCGAAGTCCTCAGCGGCCCCGACGCTAACGAAGAGTTGAGCGTTCGGTTTGGGATTATGAAAATGACTGTCAAACTAGGAGAAATTGAATCCCTCGACGGTCAAAAACCGGAAACGAAAGCTCAATTAGCCAAGGTTGCAGCCCAAGCACAAGCAGTCGCTACGGCTAAAGCTAAGCAAGCAGCGGCGGAACCTGCAAAACCCAATCCCGAAATTGCCATTCGCACTGCTAATAATTCGATCGACCTACGGGGTGCGAGAGTCTCAGACGCAGAAATCGAAATAGACAGAGCTCTTTCCAAAGCCGTGGAATACGGAGTTCTATGGATAATTCACGGCAAAGGTACGGGACAGTTGCGGCGCGGCGTTCACGAGTTCCTCGCGAATCACCCGCAGGTTTCCCGCTTTGAACTTGCCAGTCAAAAAGAAGGAGGTGCAGGTGTGACGGTGGTTTATTTGAAGTAGTCAGGATTGAGGGATTTCTGGTGGATTACTAATTATATGTTTGGATGCAGCAAAACAAGCTGGAATGAATCTATGATTTAGACTGCCTATAGGGAGTGTAAATGAGTTGTGATTTTTTTTTACGAACCGCGAAGACGCAAAGAACGCGAAGTTTGGAAAGAGAAGAGTGTTTCACGACTCATTTAGATTCACTATCTACTGCAAATGTGGCATAATTAAGAGTTGATTTCCCACTTTAGTAACTGCCTGACTCATGAAAAAAACTCCCTCAAATGAAGTTTTGGTGGGCGACTGTCGTGAAGTGATGAAGACCTTGCCAGAAAATTATATTTCTGCCTGTATCACTGACCCACCTTATAATTATGAATTTATTGGTCATAAATGGGATGACTCAGAAATTCAAAGGCGTATTGAAAGAGTCAATGGCAAGGGAAATAAAACCCTTGTCAAAAACATTCCCTATGGCAGTGGTTTAGCAGGTGGAGTCAGAAATGAAAAATGGTATCAAAGGAATCGTAACAACACTCTGGATTATGAAAAGTGGTGCTTTGAGTGGGGTGAGCAGCTTTTTCGGATCTGCAAACCGGGTGCGACAGTTTTAGTTTTCAACAGCACGCGGACTGTTGCTCACGTACAAGTAGCACTTGAAAGTGCTGGTTTCTATGCGAGAGATATTCTTGTTTATAAAAGATCGAGCGGTATCCCTAAGGGTGTCAATATCAAACAACAGTTAGAGAAGAAAGGATATGAAAATTCTGAAAAATGGGATGGTTGGCACAGTTGTCTGAGGAACGAATGGGAAGCAATCTGCGTACTTCAAAAACCACTGGTCAATAATTACTTGGAAACTCTACAGGAGTATGGTACTGGTCTATTTTATACTAAAGATCGGTTCGGTGGTTTTCAGTCAAATATTTTAGAAGGTATACAGCGTGAGAAAACCGAGGAGTTTAACGTCCATTGCACAGTTAAACCAATCGCTCTCATGAGAAAGCTGGTCGAAATATTTGTACCGCGTTTGGAAAATTCTATTCTAATCGATCCTTTCGCAGGATCTGGAACTACATTGCTGGCGGCGCAAGAATTTGGCATTAGGTATGTTGGCATTGAAATAGTACCTGACTACATAGAGATTATCAACAAGCGCCTTGATAGTTTCAGCGGTATACAGGGAATTCTCCCACTTTTTCAATAAGAAATGACTTTAAATCAAACCCGCTTATTGTTTGTATAAACTCAAACGAATCGTCCCCTGTGTAAACTTTCCAAGTCCCTTTTTGGCACGCTGTAATAGCTGCGGGCAAATTATCTTGTCTAAGTATTAAAAAGACGGGCTCGTAATTAAGATTACGAAGTAGTTCGCCATAAGATTTGAACTTTTTCAGTGTTCCAGAATCTCCTGAGCCAATACGATATTTTGTATCTATTGCGTACCCATCAACAATCAGATCGCACGGCTCATCGCTTTCAACTTTCAATGCTGGCTTAAAGCTACTGCAATATGTTTTACACGTTTCAGTAACTAACGATTGCCAACACATACCTAACTCACGCCCCCAATATTGCCTATTTTCTTTTTTTATTATTGGAGAAATACCAAACACATCCATTAAAATATCGTGTTCTTCATTCTCTTCTGCATAAATTTTTTCGGTAAATGATTTTTGGTATCTTGCTAAAATTTGCTCTAGTCTTCTTTCAGTCATCAGCAGTTACCAGTTCAGCTAGACTAACGGATAATGCCTTGGCTATTTTGCTGGCATTAAGCAGCGTTATATTCCGTTCCCCTCGTTCAACTGAACCAATATAGGTGCGATGTAATTCAGATAGTTCTGCAAGCTGATCTTGGGAAAGATTTCTGAGCTTTCGGAAATGTCTAACTTTTTTACCAAATTGCTCCGTAATATCCATAGATGGCGCCAGATGAAGCCATGACAACTATAATCTGACAGACTATGAGTAGCGACAGACTATAAGTAGCATTCGAGAGCGCTAGGATGTTTGCATTGATATAAGTCCCGATAGTTTCAAGGCACTGATTTGATTTCGGTCACTCTGCGGCGTAGCATGGTTAGGGGTAAAAATCTATGGGTTTTGCCGATCGCGATCGATCTTCCTTGAAACCGCAACTTTTCACCCGCAACTCCGTCCTGCAGTTAGGATTGCCGGAATCAAAGCAACGAGCTATGGAGACAACTTAACAGATGTGCTGTTGCCCACAGGCTGCAAAGCTTTTATCACTGCATACTGTTTGATATCCTGCCTCAACCTGTCTTAATTTCCCGTGCTGAAGCCATGCGCTCGACCCTAAAGTCCTCCGCTCCCACAAACGAAACCGGTCCATCTCCCAACTGGGAAGAATTGACCCGAAAAGCACCAGAACCTACCCAGTTGGACAACATTAAAGCCCAACTGGATTTAGTGCTGTTAGCCCTAGAAGCACTGGCAGAAATTGGCTCAGAGGCGATGCTCAAGGTAGCAGCCGAACTGAATTTAGAGCCAATGGTAGCCGATCGGGTAGCTTTGTGGCGGCTGCGCCAATCTAACCCGCTGCGGAAAGGCCAGGGAGGGCGCAAAAAACTCGATGTGGAGGAAGCTCGATCGCTCGTTTTGATAAGCTGTCATTTGGCCTGTCAGCACCAAGCTTTAATCCGCCGCGCTGTTGCTTTGCTCGAACAAATGGCAGAGCAAAACCGCGAACCTCACACAATCGCTTTGTTGGGAGATTATATTGACAGGTTCAGCAACACTTATAGCTCGCGCATGGAAGATGCAGAAAATTTATCGGCCCGAGAACTGACTAATTTGGCCCTCAAACTCCTGATCGATTTGCTATTTTACAGCAGTCCCGGCGGCCACCGCCGCCTCTGGCTGGCACTTCTAGACCGCGCTAAAAATTAAGCTAAGCATAATGGGAACGAGAATGACAAAGCTCCGCAACAGGCAAGATGCCTGTTCCACCAAAAAATTTATTTGTTGTGGAACAGGCATCTTGCCTGTTGCTAAAAAAGCTTGTTAAGAATGCTGCAAAATATCAGATAAAACATAGTTATTCCCTCTTCCTTCTTCCTTCTTCCCTCTTCCTTCTTCCTTCTTCGCTATGGTTCTCAAACGGTACACGCCCCCCACTTGCACGCTGGAAATTACAGCCAAAAGTTCGCCTCTATCTCGCTGGGCGGGCCAACCGGTGTTTAAATCTTTAAGTTTTGAGCTGCGACTCGACGACCCCAGGCTGCCAGATACCCAACACGTTACTATCAGGGGCGATCGCATTCAACTCGAAACCCTCCACGAAGCTGTTAGCACCTACGTCCAAAACTTGCTCGGCGAATCCCGCGATTGGGAAAACAACCTCAACTCTCAAATCGATCGTACCGCAGCAGGTCCAGACTCGCCAGAAGCATCGGATAACGCAGTTATATTCGATCGAGCCGTCAACACTGCCGAACTAGCAACCTGGGCCCCCAACACAGCCTACCTTCCGGTTCCCCCCCGCTTAGAACCCCGCGGCTTGCTCGCCCACAACTTATTTTTAGGCTCTTTGAGCGCCGCAGAATCCGGGCCAGTAGTTCCCTTGAGCACCCTGCAACTGTTTGACTTAGCCACAGCACTAGATAACTGCGCCGCCGAAGTGATGGCGCTTCCCAACCTCAACCGCGAACCCCGACAACCGCTGTCCTCACCCTGGCTCAAGGTGGCAGCATTGCTGGTAGCCAGCGCCGGCCTGACGACAGGAACTATCAAAATGCTCGATCGAACCGCCACCTCCCCGCAAACCGCCTCAGCCCCCGCCACAGCCCCCGCCAATCCACAATTGAGCACCGTTCCTGGAAACCCCCAGTTAGCTGCCGGCGTTTCCCCCAGTCCAGTTCCCGCCCTACCGACACCCCCAGCACCAACACCCGCAGCCACACCCGCTTTACCGCCCCTGCCGCCCCCGCCCATCAACACCGCCGCCTCCCCCAGCCCCAGCTTACCCCCCATCGCCCTCGCCCCAACTCCAGCCACCAACAGACCCAGCCCTATCCAGCAGCCACCCCTGCTATTTCCCGCCAACGGCAACGCAGCCAGCGCCCCACAGAGCGCCCCAGCTTTCCCTCAAGGGCAAACAATCACAATTCCCGCCCCCGAAGAACCGCCCATTTCCGCCCCCCAAGCACCCGCACCAGTACCCTACGTGCTGCCCCCTCTACCGCCGAGACTGGCTCCCGCCGTACCGCCCCCCCTGCCGCCATCCCTGTCGGCTTCCCGATTTCCTGTTCCCCCGCCCCAAACCTTCCCCAGCCCCATCGAGCCGATTGTCCCCCCAGCCAGTACCGAACTCCCAGCCCTTGAGGACGCTCAACCGAGTGCCGAGTCTGAGGACGACAACCAGCTCGCGGCGAGCAAAAAAAACCGCACTTTATTTGATACAATTCCTCAAGTTTCAGAAGCTAGAACTTACTTTGAGGAACGCTGGAAGCCTCCTGAAGGAATGGAACAAACTTTGGAATACAGCGTGCTGATCGATGAAAATGGGTCAGTTCAAAGTATTGTGCCGATGGGAAAAGCAGCCGCAGATTATATCGAGCAAGTTAATATGCCATTAGCCGGCGAGCCGTTTGTTTCTGCCGTTTCTAATGGGAAAAACCCGAAAATTAGAGTTGTTTTGAGGCCGAACGGTCGAGTACAAACCTTTTTGGAAGAGAGTGATTAGGAATGAGAATTAAATAACTTCCACAAGTTTGTGGGATGGGCGTCCCGCCCGTCTTTTTTGGACGGGCGGG
>NZ_JAUBTG010000108.1:0-6927 GCF_036702395.1 Microcoleus sp. D3_18_C2
GGTTCCGGCGCAGGGACGGGTGGTGTTGGTGTTGGTGGTGTGGGTGTTGGTTCCGGCGCGGGTGTTGGTTCCGGCGCCGGTGTTGGTTCCGGCGCCGGTGTTGGTTCCGGCGCAGGGACGGGTGTTGGTTCCGCTGCGGGTGTTGGTGTTGGTGGTGTCGGCACCGGTATCGGCGCGGGTGTCGGTGTTGGTGGTGTCGGCACCGGTATCGGCGCGGGTGTCGGCACGGGTATCGGTTCCTTAAGGGGAATGAGAGAGACAGTGGCGACTGCCGCACTGGTAGCGCCGAGGTTATCTGTAGCGCTGTAGGTGAAGTTTGCCCCTGTGAAATTGCCGGACGCCTGGAAAAACAACTGGGTAATTTGCTCGGCTGTCAGGGTTTGACCTGCCGTGACCCGCACTCCTTGGCTGGGATCACCCAAGAACAGCGTGCCTTCATTGGCTGGTGGTAAGGTGTTTACGGTAAAGGAAACCACCGTCCCGTCTGGGTCGGTTCCTCCGAGTCCGGGGATGTTCACGGTTGTTTCCACCAACAAAGCGACGCTGGAGTTGTTGGCGACGGGTGGCCCGTCGGTGGGAGGTAATAGTCCTCGCAGGGAGGCTGTAGCGGGGGCTGGACTAATGGCGCCGCGGCTGTCTGTGGCGCTGTAGGTAAAGTTGGTGGCTGTGAATTCGCTGGTTGCTTGGAAGAATAACTGGCTGATTTGAGTTGCGCTAAGTCTTTGGCCTGCCGTGACCCGGATTCCCTGGCTGGGATCGCCCAAGAATAGGACGCCTTGATTTGCTGCCGGCAGGGTGTTGATAGTGAAGAATTCGATCGAGTCGTCGAGGTCTTTTGCCGTGAGCCCTGTGAGGTTGACTGTGCTGTTTGGCGCCAGTGTCTTGCTGAAGTTTGTCGGTACCGGCGGGTAGTTGAACGCCAGTGAGACCAGAGAAACGGTGGCTGCAGGACTGATGCCACCGAGATTGTCCCTGCTGCTGTAGGTAAAGTTAGCCCCTGTGAAATTGCCGGCCGACTGGAAGAATAACTGCGTCATTTGCTCGGCTGTCAGGGTTTGACCTGCCGTGACGGCGACTCCTCCGGTTGCGGGGTCGCCCAAGAACAGGATGCCTTGATTTGCCGGCGGCAGGGTGCTGATGGTGAATGCAACCACTGTGCCGTCTGAGTCTCTGCCTCCGATCCCGCTAATTTGGACAACGCTGTTGGGCCCGATCGCCACATTGCTGCTGTCGGCTGACGGAAGCTTGTTGGGTGAAGGCGGAGCGAGTAAAATGGCGGTGGTGACAGTGGCTCTGGACTCGGAACCGTTGTTATTGCTGGGGTCGGGATCGAAAGTGGTCGATCGACTCTGGGAAGTATTGCTAATGGTGCCGATCGCTGGAATGACTACTGTTACCTCGCGGTTGATGTTGCTGCCGCTAGTCAAACTGCGAATTGTTGGGAAGGTGACAACCCCTGTCACTGGGTCGTAAGTGCCGTTATCGGATGCGCTGACTCCCGTTAAACCGGGAATGATGCTGTCTGTAATCACTACGTTTTCAGCAGCATTCGGCCCATTGTTGGCGGTAGTTATAGTATAAGTCACGGAACTACCCGCAGGAGCAGATGTGAGACCGCTCTTGGACGTAACCAAGTCGGCGCGGGCTGCCTCGATCGCAGTAACGACTCGCCCCCCCGCCTGACCGGGCAATGCGACTGTCGAGCCGTCGTTATTCGTCAAGTCCGGGTCAAAAGTGTCCGATCGACTCAAGACAATGTTGGTGATGCTCGTCAGGGTAGACGGCGGTACAAAAGTCAGGCTGCGGGTGACGCTGCTGCCGCTGGCTAAAGTCGCGATCGCTGGGAAATCGATCGCCCCTGTGGCAGCATTGTAGGTTCCGCCATCGGACACCCTGACATTAGTTAAGCCGGGAATTAGGCTGTCGGTGATGACTACGTTGGTCGCGGGACTAGGCCCGTTGTTGGTAGTAGTAATTGTATAAAGTAGCGTGTCGCCCACCTCGATGCTGGCCGGAGCCGTTTTTTGGGTGACAATATCGGCCACAGCCTCGATCGAGGTAATGACGGTGGCGTTGGGGTTTGTACCGTTGTTGTTGGCAGGAGTGGAGTCGGGAGTGATGGAGGTACTTCTGGCCGTGTTGCTGATGGAAGTTAGGGTGGGCGGCACTGTGAAGCCGATCGTCCGGGTGACTGTCTCCTTATGGGCTATTGCCACGGGCGCAAAGGTGACAATCCCCGTCACTGGATCGTAAACGCCACCGTTAGATGCCGTGACTCCGGTTAACCCCGGAACTATGCTGTCAGTGATGGTTACAGCTTCTGCAGGACTCGGCCCTAAGTTGACTGTGGCGATCGTATAGCTGACCGAACTACCGGCAGTAGCACTCGTAGATCCGGTTTTCGTGGTAACAAGATCCGCGTTGGGCGCAATACTTGTCGTAACCGTAGAGTTAGTGGGAGTGCCGTCTTTGTTGGTCGCCCAGCCGTTGTTGTTAGTGGCGATCGGATCGAAAGTCGCCGCGCTACTCCGGGCCGTGTTGCTGATGGCGGTAAGGGTGGCTGGGGCAATGAAACTGACGGTGCGGGTCGCAGTAGCTGCATTTGCCAGGGTTGTCAATGCTGGGAAGGTGACAATGCCGGAAACTGGGTCGTAACTCCCCCCATCCGATACGCTGACTCCTGTTAAACCCGGAATAATGCTGTCCGTGATGGTCACATTGGCAGCGGGGTCTGGCCCCATGTTAGTCGTAGTCAATGTGTAGGCGACGCTTGACCCGGCCGAAGTAGTCACAGGCCCACTTTTGGTAGTAACTAAATCTGCGACTGTATCGACAACAGTGGTAAAGACTACACCAGGCCCCTCGATTTGCCCAGGCGCGAGTACACCGCTGTTGTTGCTGAGGTCGGGGTCGAAAGTCGAGCTATTGCTGAATGCAACATTGGCAAAACTGCTACCGCTGGTTAAACCGGGCGGCAAATCAATAGTCAGGGTGTAAGTCAAAGTCTCACCCGCATTGAGAACCGGAATTAACGGCCAGGTGACAGCTTTCGTTTCGTTCACATAAGTGCCATTGTTGGAGGCAGTGAGAACCGGCGGCAATCCCCCCGGACGCAGCATTTCAAAAGGTATTTCGTCTTGAATCAGGACATTTGTAGCGGGCGCTGGCCCCCTGTTTACAGTAGTAATCGTGTAGGTAATGCTGCTTCCGGGCTTGACGAACTGCGGGCCGCTCTTGATAGTGGCAACCTCAGCGGTGATAGTGGGAGGATTGATAGTTTCAACTACCAGGTTTTGAAGTTCGTGAATGTTGTTGGCGCTTCCTGTGGAACTGCCAAAACCAAATTTCAAAATTGGCGGTACCCGGCCGTTTTCGGTGGCCAAGTTGCGGATGTCGATCAATGTAGTTTCGTAGATGTCGTCGAAATTTGCATCGAAGGCCACGGTGAGGCGAGAGGGATTGACCGGATCGTTAGATGGATTCAGTGTAATTTGAACGGATCTTTTGGCTAAATTGCGATCGCTCGTGAACGTATTGCTGAAATTAAAACTGGTGCCGGGAGGGCCGATAAAGTTAATACTCGTAGGAATGTTATCGATGCCGAAGGGAACGATCGCATTTGTTAAAAACCGATAATCGTTTGCTTGATTTCCTCTAACAGTTACTGAATCTGGTCTGAAAGAACCAATAGAGGAGCCGGGAATCGGGGGTGGCTCAGGACCCGACCGCCCTTCTGTGGATGTTGAAAAATTGCCAAACTCGTCAAGCCCAATGCCTAAATAACCTCCCTCAATACCGGGTATACCCGTTCGTGGAGCGTAAGCGACAGAACCGCCATAACCCCCAGTCCTTGTTGGGCTAACAGTGCCGTCAATCAAGAAGAAACCCAGCCCGTCCCCTGGCTGAGGGCTAATAAATGGTTGCGGAGCATTAGCTTGCTCCCTTGAACCGTAAGAATAAAAATCAAACTGGACTCTGAGACCGTCGGTTGAAGGAATGGGGTTGTTGTAGATGACGAAGGCTTCCCGAAGGTTTACTGCTGGAGTTAATCGCAGAGCGCCATCGCCGGGAGTTGCACCGCCCAAAGCCGGAAGTACGCCGGATACTGTGCCTCCGGTAATGCCGGGGATAAGTTGATCGGCTGCTGGATCGTTGCTGCTGGGATCGAACAGTGCCCCGTCATTTCCCCCGTAAATCCAAGGCCCCCTAACTGTGGAGTTTTTGAAAGTTTCGTTAACTAATGTGCCGAGGGCGTAAGGGTAGGCTTCGAGGACTTCTTTTTCAATGGCGATTCTCGCCTTTATTTCCCCTGTCGCAAATTTTAATTGCCAGTCGCCGCCGAGGGCCACACTCCCCGTCAAGTTGTCGGAAGCTGCAATATCTGCACCGACCATCAAGCTTAGCTGCCGCACGAAGGCTTCGCCGCTTTCCCCCGCTGCGACGCTGCACCCGAATAACAAGATATCTCCTCTCTCGCTGAGGGCTTTTCTCCACTGCTGTAACGAATGGCTGTAGGTTTGTAGGTTGTCGTTGCAGAGTTCGATCGACCCTAGCTGCACTCCTGCTTCTCGACCGTGAGAAACTATCTGAAGGCTGTCTAAATCGCTGCAATTAGCCAAAATTCTAGTAATTTGCTCGACTCCATCCCCCGTCGAGTTCAGTACAAATACCTCTGTATCGGCTGTTGCTCCTCTTGCCAAGCTCTCGCAGTTCTCTACTCTGGCATCGAGAAACAGTACATTTTTTACAGTCCGAGGGGGCAACCACGGGGAGTTTTCCCTTACAGTCGATCGCAAAAATTCTCTGTGGGGATGCCCAGTTCTCGTGCCGCCACGAATTTTCTGGGACAGGGGCAACCACGGGGGGATTGCCCCTACTGTTTTTACTTGTTTTATTGGTTTTTTCTGATGATAAGTTACTGTTGTTCGGGATTTTGCGCCCCCAATCCTTGTGGTGGACTCACCTATTTTTGGGGCGATAAAAATTGGTTTGTTGCAGATGCTTTGCATGGTAAAATAGTCTCACTAATTGTAGATGATATACCCATTTCCCGATGATTATTATCACCTATTTAAAAGGCTTAATTGCAGAGTAAGAGGCTCTGCTGCTTGACTGAGATTCAGAGCAAAAAGCCAATTTTACTCAGCACAAAGCAGTGCTATATGGATATTTAATAGCATTGCAAATAGCGCCGGCAGAAGAACTGAGGATTTGGTGTTTAAATCCCAATAATCTCTCTATCGGGTGATATTTTGCCTTCGACTTTTTTCTTTTAGGATCGCGAGTGTATCTGTTACACAGCTCTTACCTCGCGCAGTAGATAAGAACACGAGTTCTCAAGAATTTACTTGATGAGCTTTTCTGTACCTCGTCTAATGCACTTTACTTGGCAGATAAAACTCACTATTTCTAGACGTATAAACCTGGTTTGAGGGACGAAAAGACTTCTTTGCAGCCCTCGCTCCCGGTAAACAACTCGGTTTCTTTGGTTTGGCTGTGCAAGCCCTGTTCACAATAGCAACCACACATTAATTAGGGAGTGATAGCCGTCACATAATTATGGCGACTGTGCCCGAAGTGTTATTCAACTGATATCTTTTACCATTCTCAATAACCATTCTATGGGGGGTTCTCCTGCCCAGCCCATAAGAAAATTCACTTGTTGTGGAACAGGCCAGAAAGCCTATTCTTGAAAATGGTGCAACATATGAGATTCAATTGAAATTGGCATACCCTGTATCGACGAAGCTTCTTAAAAATTCATGACTTGGAGTCTGGACATAGCAATCTAGGTTTGAGACTGTTTCGCTACGATCGCAAAAACAGATTAGTGCTCCCCACAAGCAAATTCTCAAACTGTCAAGAAACGAGTCTTCGAGCTGGTTTCTGTTTAAGATAAATGCTCGGGACAATGTTTCGTGCAGAATTTTTCATGATGTTTTGGAGAAACGGATTTGGAGATGTGCGCCTCAGCTATTTACGATTTTTGTTGGCTAATTTTCTTAACTGCAGGAGTTACGCTCAGGAGACAGGAAAACCAATTTATGACTAGATTTCTCGTCGTCTAACCAAAATTTATCATCTAAACCTGGTTTCTGATCGTAAGTCATCAACTAGAAAAACACCGATCGCAATCCGCCAGTTATGGCAACTGTAACCAAGCAATAATGCTCGATTAGGTTTTAACTGCTGAGTTTGGGCGTGGGTCGTCCAAAACAAGCTTCACCAATAATCATTACACGTAAGTACATCTTAACTCATTGATTATTACATCCGCAAATAGACGTAGATACAAGCACCAATATAAGCTATATCTTTTCACCGCGAGCGTCAAGGGTTCGGGCTTGGTAGTACCGACAATCTTGACAGGGCCCAGAAGGATTGACAGCGCAGCGAATGTAATTTGAGCGGGCGTTATACTCGCAAGTGATATCGCCGATAGCATAACCGAGGCTTTGTATGTAAGTGCGATCGGCAGTTGGTAGTTGAGTTCGCATGGGTCTATTCGCTACCGCAAGTCTGGCCGCTGCAATTCTGTCGCGGGCTTGGATCGATTGCGAGCGCATCACCCACAAAGACAGCAGCGACGGAGCTAAACCTATGAAAATAATCAGGAGAGCAGTTAGCACATTTTCAGAGCTTATGTGGAGAATTTTTGTTTTAATTTAGGCGATGGCAACAGAAAATTATCCCGAAAAGACGGTTTTAAATAAAAAAAGTTCCCGATAAATTCTCAAACTATGCCGCCCGTGTGTTAACCGTTAGCTGGCTGCTGAGGAGGGCGAATTAAATAACTTACAATTTCAGGCGTTGCTGATTAGGATCGCGAATTAAATAACTTACAATTTTAACTGTTATTGTGGGATGGGCGTCCCGCCCGTCCAAAAAAGACGGGCGGGACGCCCATCCCACAAACTTGTGGAAGTT
>NZ_JAUBTG010000109.1:0-6672 GCF_036702395.1 Microcoleus sp. D3_18_C2
TAATAGACCGAGGGCTTGACCTCTCTTTCTACATGGTGATGATGATGACTTAATTCTCTGCAGTCTTCAGGGTTTTTCACCCTTACTACTTTTTGGTAGTTTCAAAATACTCAGTGGCATCACTGAGATACTACTAATTTTTAGATGGTTAAACGCCCTGGTTCCAGCTCGAAAATAGCTCAATCCCTGGAACCATTTTTAAACAAAAGCACCTCTCTGTACAGATAGGTGCTTTGTTGTTTTTGCTAATTAAGCTTTGTTGTTTTTGCTGATTAATTTTTAATTTGCTATACCTGTTAAAGTAATTTCGATCGCCCTCAACCCTCAACACGATTTCATGCTATGTGGGAGAAAATTGCCGCGCACATCTCTGAAACAGCCGGAGAAACATTTTCGATCGACAATCGCCGTTCCGTCAGCGGTGGCTGCATCAATCAAGGCTATTATATCAGCAGCAGTTCCCGCACTTACTTCGTGAAAATCAATCAAGCTT
This sequence comes from Microcoleus sp. D3_18_C2, assembly GCF_036702395.1. Taxonomy (NCBI): domain Bacteria; kingdom Bacillati; phylum Cyanobacteriota; class Cyanophyceae; order Oscillatoriales; family Microcoleaceae; genus Microcoleus; species Microcoleus sp. D3_18_C2. The sequence goes on from NZ_JAUBTG010000109.1 coordinate 494, forward strand.
CCCAAGTCGCGATGTTTGAAGCTGAAGCGCTGGGTTTGCAGCAAATGCGGGAAACCCAGACGATTCGAGTACCTGAGCCGATTTGCTGGGGAACTGAGGGGAATTCCGCTTATATTGTGCTGGAATGGCTGGATTTGGGAGGACGCGGGGGCGATCGAGCTTGGGAAGAAATGGGGCGAAAACTCGCCGAAATGCACAAATACACCCCCCCCAGCCCCCCCTTGCTAAGGGGGGGAGAAGAGCCTAATTCTAGCTTGCTAAGGGGGGGAGAAGAGCCTAATTCTAGCTTGCTAAGGGGATTTTTTGGTTGGGAGATTAATAATACGATCGGCTCAACTATACAAATTAATAATTGGACGGCAAATTGGGCCGAATTTTGGGCCGAACATCGGATTGGTTATCAGTTAAAATTGGCTAGGCGCCGGGGAGGTCATTTTCCGCAAGGAGAACGTTTATTAGAGATGATTCCTGAATTGTTAGCTGGTTATGAACCTCAACCCTCGCTAGTTCACGGGGATTTGTGGGGGGGAAATGCGGGGGTGACATCTGCGGGGGAACCGGTGATTTTTGACCCGGCGGCATATTTGGGAGATAGAGAAGTTGATCTTGCGATGACCGAGCTATTTGGTGGATTTCCGGCGCAGTTTTACCGGGGATATAATCAGGTTTTGCCTTTGGATTCAGGGTATGAAGAACGCAAAACTCTTTATAATCTCTATCACATTTTAAATCATTTTAAATTGTTTGGTGGGAGTTACGAGTCCCAGGCGAATCAGATGATTAGTCGAATTTTGGGTTAGTTAAGAATCAGATGCTTTTTAAACCGCAGATGCACGCAGATAAACGCGGATTTAAGGTTTATCTGCGTGGGATGCAAGTTTATTTTTGCTTAGCAGCAGCTTTTTTCTTCGCTTCTTTTTCTGCTTTTTTAGCTGCTTTTTCTGCTTCAATTTTGGCTAACTTGGCTAGCTCTTTTTCTTCAGCTATTTTATCGAGATAGTAGTGGTAATCTCCCAAATAAGGGCGAAACTCTCCGTCCCGAATCTCGACTATTTTGTTAGCGACTTGGGAGATGAAATAGCGATCGTGCGAAACGATAATTACGGTACCGTCATAATTCTGAATCGCCTCTTCCATCATCTCTTTCGCCGGAATATCGAGGTGATTTGTAGGTTCGTCCAAAATTAGCAAATTCACAGGAGTCAACAGCATTTTTGCCAAAGCTAGGCGGGCTTTTTCGCCGCCGCTTAAAGCGCCAACTTGTTTGAATACTGTTTCGCCCGTAAATAAGAAACGGCCCAACAAAGTCCGAACTTCTTCATTTTTCCAGTCGGGTACTTCGTCGTGAATCGTTTGCATCACGCTTTTATTCAAATCTAAGGCCTCTGCCTGATTCTGTTCAAAGTAACCGGGGATGACGTTGTGGCCTCCCAATTTGACAGTACCTTCAGTCGGCTTTTCCAAGCCCATAATCATCCGCAGCAGAGTAGATTTACCCGCGCCGTTGGGGCCGAGAAAGGCTATGCGATCGCCCCTTTCAATTAATAAGTCGGCTCCTAAAAATAGGATTTTTTCGCCGTAGGAGTGTACCAAATCTTCAATTATTGCTACTTCGCGGCCGCTGCGGGGTGCGGGGGGAAACCGGAAATGCAAAGTTTTTAATCCGCCGGTGGGCGCTTCGATGCGTTCGATTTTGTCTAACTGTTTCTCGCGGCTTTTGGCTTGGGTGCTGCGAGTAGCGCTGGCGCGGAATTTTTCAACGAATGCTTGCTGTTTTTCGAGTTCTTTTTGCTGGCTTTCGTAGGCGCTGAGTTGGGCTTCTCTGGCTTCTGCTTTTTGTAGCAGATAGGAGGAGTAGTTGCCAAGGTAGGTGCTGGAAACGCCGCGTTCGGTTTCGACGATTTGGGTGCAGAGCCGATCGAGAAATTCTCGGTCATGGGATACGATTACCATTGGGGTTGTCAGCCCTTTGAGGTATACTTCCAGCCATTCGATCGTTTCTAAGTCGAGGTGGTTGGTAGGTTCGTCTAGCAGCAGGATGTCGGGTTTTTGCAGGAGAATTTTGCCCAAACTCATCCGCATTTGCCAGCCGCCGCTGAAGGCGCTGACTAATCGATCGCCATCTTCGGGTTCAAATCCGATTTCGGGCAGAATTTTCTCGATTTGGGCTTCTAAACCGTAGCCGTTTAAGCCTTCAAATTGCCGTTGCAGCCGATCCATTTTGTGGATCAGTTCGTCGAGATTTTCTGGAGAGGAGTTTTCCAAGTCTCGATGGACTTGCATCAGGGATTCGTGGACTTCGTTGGCTTCGCTGAAGGCGCGCCAAAATTCTTCTTTGACGGTGCGAGTCGGATCTACTTCAAATTCTTGGGAGAGGTAGGCGATGTGGAGGCTGGCGGGGCGAATGACTTCGCCTGCGGTGGGTTCGATTTCGCCGGCGATGATTTTGAGTTGGGTGGATTTACCGGCACCGTTAACGCCGACTAAGCCGATGCGATCGCCCGGTTTGACTTCCCAGGTGACATCTTTGAGTACGAGGCCTGTGGGGTAAATTTTACTGATGTGTTCGAGTCGCAGCATTGTTGTGGGGACTGGGGAAGGGCAGGTTTAGCGGCGGATGGGATGCCGGCGCTGAGGTCGAGTTAATCTTAACAAATTTTAATTATATTTAGGGTATTGCCAGATTTTGATTTGGTAGGAGTTACGGGAAGAAACCGGGTTTCTATGAAAAATCGCAGATTCTGGGCTAGAGATATAGGAAGAAACCCGGTTTCTGGCCTCGATGTGGGTTCAGGACTATTTGGGTGGGGCGATCCTCTTCGAGGGCAACGCTTACGGGCGATCGTGTTGTTTGAGATTGAATTTCTCGAATAATGGTTGAGACTTCTGCACATTATAATAGTCAGTGTCAACCTCGATCGCAAAAGAGAGCGATCGTGCCAGCAAGAGACATTTATCATCAAGTTGTCAAACAGGCTCTGATTAAGGCTGGCTGGACAATTACCCACGATCCGTATCCCTTGGCTTGGGCGAAGAGAAACCTATCGATCGATCTTGGTGCCGAACAGCTATTAGCTGCTGAGAACAACGATCGCAAGATAGCCGTTGAAGTTAAAAGTTTTATCAGAGAGTCTAGAATTGCAGATTTAGAGCAAGCTTTGGGTAAATATACTCTTTACTATGACATCGCAAAACGGACGGAATCAGAAAGACAACTGTATCTGGCAATTCTACTAAATGCTTTTACAGAGCTTTTTGAAGGAGAAAATTTTGGTCAGATATTGCTAGATAATAACCGCCTAAATTTGGTTGTTTTCAACCCAAAAACCGAGGAAATAGTACAATGGATAGCTTAAATAATTATCGCCAACTTGTTAGACAGCTCCTTACTGAATACGCTGAGATTCCCGTTTGTGATAGTGGGACGCAAAACGCCACAATTTTTGATGTAGAAAATGACCGCTATATGTTAATCAATATAGGTTGGTTTAACGAGCAGCGCATTCACCATTGCGTGATTCATATAGCAATCCTAAATGATTTTCTAGACCTAGAGCAATCCTAATTAATTTTTTCCGTGCAATTATATTTATGTATTTTGGGGAAATCAAATTTATGTTCGTTAGTAAAAAATTCAAACAAAAATTTTACAATCTTAAAAGACCTACATAAATACCAATACTTTCTTAAAAAGTTTTTAGCCTGTAACCAAATATCTTCAACGGGATTTTGTTGGGGAGCATTGGGAGCAAATAAAATACAAGTAATTGACCACTCATCAGGCTCTTTGTCACCATTTACTTCTAATAAAAAATCTCTAAATTCGCCATATTTATGATAACTGGCTCCATCCCAAATCAAGATAATCTTGCGATTTTTATATTTATCTTGTAAGTATTTTATAAATTTAACTGTTGATTTTCCATCCCCAGATGGATGGCTCTGAACATGGAATTCTTTGCTTTGATAATTGAGTGCGCCAAAATAAGTTTGTCTATCTTTTTCATTGGTAATTGGGACTTCAATTCTGATTTTTGATTGACCCCAAACATAACCAGTTAGATCGCCATGAAGTAGATGACATTCATCTATAAATAATACTATTATTTGCCCAGATTCTATGCCAGCCTTGTTTTTGAATAAAATATTGTTAATTTCTTCCGTCTTTTTTTTTACCAGTTCTTCATCAAATTTAGGATTGATTTTTTGAGTTTTTTTCCAACTAATTTTCGCCCGCTCGAAAAGTTCATAGTAACTCTGTTTTGATTTATAGATCACACCAAACTCTCGCTCTACATAAGTAACCAGCTCATCTAAATTCCAATATTCTTTATTCTTTAGCCACTCAATTACTTCAGTCTTTTGTAGAGCTGTTAAATACCCTTTTGACCCTTTATGCCCTAGCTTTATTCCTTCGATGCCTTTGGTTTGAAATTGTTTTTTCCAATGACCAACAAAAAATTAACTTACACCGAGAATTTTGCTAATCTCATGGTAGAACTTGCCTTCGACAGCCATCCTTACAGCTATTGCTCGTTTAAGTTCTCTTGCATCGATATCACTTTTAATGAAAGATTCTAATTGAGTTATTTCCTTTTCCATATCTTTGAGGGGCAGTTTTAAGTTATTCATCTTTTTATTCACGATCGAGTATTGCATATAATAGTATCATAGTCTTGATAATCATTTAGGATTGCTATATTGATATTATTGATGGTCAGGTGTGGATTCAAGCAAATAATACCGATCGCCTGATTGCTGAGGAGTTAGTTGCAGCGGGAATTCCGGCTAAATCAATTGTTTTGGGACTGCAACCGCCTGATGTTAGACCGTATACTGCTTATGGAGTGCCTTGTAGTGAACAGCAGCGAGAATCCTTGAAAGTATGATGGAGTGGAAGGGATTTGACTTGGAGGGCGATGCCCTACGGGATAGCTTCGCTTCACGCGCTTCAACTTTAAAGCAGGCGATCGGAGGTGCGATCGCCTTCAGCAAATTCCCTTAAACTCAAGTAAAATAAGACAGCCATTATCGCCACAAAACCTAATTCACCATGCAAACCTCAACATTTGACAGCATTTTAGACGAGATCGAAACCTTGTCTATAGACGAACAAACTGCTTTACTTGTCATCATGCACCGGAGACTTAGCGATCGCCGTCGCACCGAAATTGCTGCTAACATTGCACAAGGAAAACAAGACTATCAATCTGGAAAGGTCTTTCGAGGTACAGTTAATGAAGCGATCGCGGAGCTAAACCGTTGAAACTTATCACCTTTGCTCAATCATTTAAACGTGCTTACAAAGCCCTCATTCGCAAACACCCGGAACTACAGCCCAAAGTTGAAGCTATTTTAAGACTTTTGGCAGAAAACTCTTTCGAGCCATCACTACAAACACACAAACTCAAAGGTCAGTTAGCGGGATCTTGGGCTTGTTCTGTGGAGTATGACTGTCGGATTGTATTTAATTTTGTTGAGAATCCAGAGTCAGGAGATGAGGAAATTCTCTTGCTTGATATTGGTAGCCATGATGAGGTGTATTGAAAATGCTAGTTTATGCGATCACCTCTTTCTATCTGCTTTTTTAATATGGAAGAAAGGTATCCGCTCAATAAATAGGGGTAACAGAAAAAACTGTAGTTTAGACTAACTAAAGATGAGAACGGTGGCCCAAGAAAAACTAGAGCCACCGTTAAGGAGAGAATGAGGGTGAAAAATAACAACCTATTCACTCCTTAAATGAACAGTGAACGATTAAAGGACTTTCGTCAAGAAGCATACGAGTTATTGGTACGAGGCAAGGATGCAACATTCGAGCTCATGGATGCAGTGATGACCACCAGTAATTCGTCATGTTTGGCCGAATTTTCGCTCAATCCATTATTTAATCGTCAATGGTCAAGCGTTTACGAGGCATTGCAAGACTGTAGGCCAGACCGGAAAAAACTGATGCTGCTGTATCTCCAGCAATTAGAACAGCAAGTACCCGTAGCAGAACATCTGTTAGTGGCAATTGACCACACTGCATGGGGGAGACCAGATGCTAAAACATTAAAAGATAGAACCCATGAATATCAGGGGGGCGTAATTATTGGACAAGGGTACAGTACAATTGCGTGGAGTGCGACTCGTTTAATCCAAATGGATAAAGAATATCCAAGGACGATTAGCCTAAC
>NZ_JAUBTG010000110.1:0-6393 GCF_036702395.1 Microcoleus sp. D3_18_C2
ACCGCAGAGGGCGCAGAGAACGCAGAGGGAGAGAATACAGAGATGAATACAGGACGATGCTACCGGATTTGATATCACATATCTAGTGGGAGCATCTGTGCTGCGAGTAAAAACCGTTTTTTTGGAGTGCGAGCATCCCGCACAGCACAGTATATACATATAGCGAGGGGGACGATCGCACCCAGAGTAAAAGCAAAACTGAGATGCTCCCTATCTAGTCTGGTAAAATAACCGTTATAACTTTTGTAGTGAGGACGGAAGTCCGAGCGAGTTTTATGAGGACTTCCGTCCTCACTATAAACCAATTTTATTCTGGTTGTTCGAGCGGACATAATATGATTAACGACTAATAACTAATAACTAATAACTAATAACTAATGAGTGATGACGATCGAGTTTGATGATTCCAATGCAGCCGGAAACGAGATTAGCAGTAAGGGTGCAATGCACAAATGGCTTTCGGTGGTGGGGATTGGCGAAGACGGACTTTCGGGATTGAGTGCGATCGCCTTTACCCTCCTCTCTCAATCTCAAGTCGTTGTCGGCGGTGCCCGTCACCTCGCAATGCTACCAACCGACGACACCCGCGAAAAATTGGTTTGGGCTTCGCCCCTACAAGCAACAGTCGATCAAATCATCCGCCGCCGGGGACAGTCTGTGTGCGTGCTCGCAAGCGGCGATCCCATGTGTCACGGCATCGGCGTCACGCTGTCGCGCCAGATTCCCATTTCGGAAATGACTGTAATTCCGGCGGCATCGGCTTTTAGTCTTGCTTGCGCCCGTTTGGGTTGGCCATTAGCCCAAGTTGAGACTTTCAGTTTGACAAATCGCCCGATCGCATCGATCGCCCTTGCTTTCTCGCCGGGGGCGCGCTTGCTGGTGTTGAGCGCTGACAGACACACGCCGGGAAAGGTGGCACAATTGTTGACACAGCGGGGGTTTGGTAGCAGTTTGATGACTGTGTTCGAGCGGATGGGATCGGGATCGGAACGTCGGAGCGAGGGGGTCGCAGCAGCCTGGAATGCAGCGGATTTGGCTGATTTGAACACGATCGCGATCGCAGTTGCAGCCGATCGACAAACTCTTATCCTCCCCCGAACTGCGGGTTTGCCGGATGCTGCTTATCGCCACGACGGACAACTTACCAAGCGGGAGGTTCGAGCCGTTACTCTGTCAACGTTAGCACCGATTCCCGGAGAGTTGCTTTGGGATGTGGGGGCGGGCTGCGGTTCGATCGCGATCGAATGGATGCGGAGTCATCCTCGGTGCAGGGCGATCGCGATCGAACGCCACCCAACTCGACTGCAATACATCGCCGAAAATGCCTCGACTTTCGGCGTTCCCGAACTCGAAATTGTGGCGGGATCAGCGCCGGAAGCCCTGACAAATTTGCCTCAACCGAATGCTATTTTCATCGGCGGCGGTGTCACCGCAGAAGCTGTGCTGGAAACTTGCTGGAATGCTTTAGGTGAAGGCGGCCGATTAGTTGTTAATGCGGTGACAGTTGAGAGCGAGTTTAAAGTTTTGCAATGGCACGATCGTTATGGCGGGGAACTCATTAGAATTGGGATTCAGCGAGTAGGGGCGATCGGTTCTTTTCAGGGTTGGAAGCCGCTTGCGCCGGTGACTCAGTGGGCGGTAGTTAAGGGGTAAAAGGACTTACCCAGGCGCGATCGAAGAAACCGGGTTTTTGACGAAATCTGCGGGCTGTCACGCGTATTCTCAGCCAAAAAACCCGGTTTCACCGGCCCCCATGCGTAAGTCAAAAGGTAAAAGGCGATCGCTCTATTTCCATCTTTGATATCTAAGTGAATGAAGCAGTTATAAACACGGCGAAAACGTAATAGCTTCTTCAAATCTAGCAATATAGAATACCCGATAGGCGTCTTCTGTCCACTATGCTAAGATGAAAGCTGGTTTACATTTTTTGATGAGGTCGTTATGACCAGTTCGCTGTCTCCTACAAGAATTTCTCGCTATGTCACCCGCAATCCTGAAGTTTTGCAGGGGGAACCGATTATTGCAGACACTCAAGTTACTGTACGGGATATTGTGGTGTTTTGGAAATCGGGAATAAAGCCTGAAGAAATCCCACAGAAGTTACTTCAACTCGTGACGGCGGCTCAAGTGTTTGATGCCATTAGCTTTTATCTGGATAATCAGCCAGAAATTGACGATCGGATTGCTTGGTATGAGGCGCGTCCGATGTTGAATGTTTCACCTCTTTTGAGATGTAATCCGTTGCTGAATGAAGTCACGAAATATGTTGAAGCATATCGCCACGATCGAAATGCCGATATCGATTTTCCTGAGTCTGAGACCCTATGACTCAATATATTCTCGATACCGACCATATCACACTGCTGCAACACTCTAATCCACTCATATTGCAACGTTTTGAAGCTCTCCATACCAGGGATGTTGCTATTACTGTCATCAATGTTGAGGAATTGATTCAGGGCTGGTTCAATGCAATTCGTCAAGCTTCGCAACCCGGACAGAAGCAACACTTAACTTGGGCTTATGTGGGTTTGAGATCGGCTGTTAAATTTCTCAACGATTTTCTCGTTCTGGATTTTACCGAATCAGCTTGCGAGCAATATTTGGCGCTGCGCCGTCAGGGAATACGAATTGGGACACAAGACTTGCGGATTGCGTCCATTGCTTTGGTTAATAACTCAATTTTAGTGACGCGAAATCGACAAGATTTTGCACAAGTGCCAGGACTGGTTTTGGAGGATTGGACATAACAATTGCCAAGCCCAGCTTATGTGGCATTTCCAACTTCTGCGAGATGCCAGAAAGTCATGCCACCTTCATTATGACTGAGCAAAATCCCCAAATCTTCGAGGCTTTCTAAACAGTCGAGAATGACTTTTTGTTTGCGGCTGGCTGCTTTGAAATGGGCGGTGACTTGGGCGGCTGTCCATTCGCCGCTTTGGGTGCGGAATAAGTCGCGGATGGCCCAAAGTTGCTCTTTGAGGGTTTTGGGGAAGGGTTGTTGTTCCGTGGGGGCGATCGAGGTTTCGGTTCCAGTGGTGATACCTGCAAGGGATGGTTGCACGTAGGTTTCGCCGGGGGCTTGGTAGTCGGGACGTAGCCAGCGAATCAGTCCGTTGCGTTCTTCCTCGGCGCGTTGGGCGTTGAGGGTGACGAGGTTTTCCAGGATTTGGTCGTCGGTGAGGGTGGGTTCCCAACCATAGGCGGCAAATACGGCGGCATCGAGTTCGTCGTGGATTTGTTTGAGAGTGGAGACTAGGGCTTTTTGCTTGAAGGCTTTGTCTTTGTCGTCGAGGGGTTCGCCTTGGCGGAGTTTTTCGAGGAGGTTGTACATCCCGGTGATGGTGACTTCGGGGTGAGTGGCTTGGACTCGTTTGCGGTGGCTGTCGAGGCGTTCTCCGAGTTCGCGGATGGTTTGTTTTTGGGTGTCGGTGGGAGTGGGGAAGGGGAAGGGGTCGAAGACAATTGACGGTTTCCATCGCAAATCATTTCCCTTGCCCATTCGCGGTGCAATCTTTTTAAGCCATTTTTGATGTACTAAGGATTCTAAAATCCCTAAAATCCAGGCATCATCTGATGCGACTGTGTAAAGCTGAACATCCGGCAAAACATCACTATCAACAAAAAAGAATGGCTTAAATTTAGAAGTGTCTGGCGTGACAATAAATCGATTCAAATTGTTGACAGCTTTTCTTAATCCTGGTCTTTTCTCGCCAAAAAGCCACCAATTCTCCCGATTTGATTTTCTATTTTGCTGATCTCGAAATGGCTTAACTGTTGTTAGAAGCCTTTGGAATAATAGAGGAAACTGTTGAGAGGCTTCATCTTTAGATAGACCGAAAAAATCAATAATCCACTTTTTCTGAAAACTTTGAACTAAATCTCTCCCAATCGCATACGATCTGATGACTGACGGCAAATTCTGCTTGTCTAAATCAAGCTGTTGGAAATCATGTTCTTCAATTCTAAACCCTGTGCCTAATGGAATAACACCCTGAAATGAGATGCCATCATTTGATTTTAACGGTTTCATTTTGACTGTATCACGGCCAACAGTCAAATCAGAATTAATCAATCCCTTAAATACCTCAAATTTTAAAATTTCATTTTCATTTTCTCCCTGAGATTCATACTTGACTTTCATCAAAAAGCCTGAAATTGACGGTTCGGGTGTCACGACAGTCATAGCAATACGTACAGCAGCACCATCTTTACTATCTGTCCAAGGATGATCGGCAATAGCAAAGTAAAGAGATATTTGTTTATCGCCGACATAATGGTCTAGAACTTTCCTATTGAATGATTGAACAATACTATTTGTTGTAATAAAGCCAAACCTTTGAATTTTCTTCGACTTGGCAAGATTTGCTGCCTTCTCCCACCAGTACATTACAAAGTCAACCGTATCTGACAAGTTTTGGTAAGTCTTCCTCAAGCATTCAACATACCCGTCATCAAGGCTCTCACGCATTCTCTTATTCCCAATAAACGGCGGATTCGAGACAATATAATCTGCCTTTTGCCACTGGGCCGCCCTCGGATTTAAATACCGATAAATCGTTACTTTGTCTGTAGGATCGGGAATATCTTCCCCCGTCACCGGACTTTTAATCATCCTTCCGCCCCAGCGAGTTCTCACCTTCCCCGCCGCATCCACATCCGGTTCCCTCCCGTCATAGGCCAACACGGCATCCCGGCATTCAATATTGTTGTACTCGCGCAACACAGGTTCGATCGGCGGAATGTCGCCAAACCGCCGAAAATGCCACTGCAAATACCCAATCCAAATCACCAAATCTGCGATCGCCGCCGCCCTAGGATTGATCTCAATTCCCAAAAACTGACTCGGATTAACTTGAGCAATATCTAACAGCAACTGCGCCGATCCGGTGACATCCTCCAAGCGTCGCAACACCTCCGATTCCAACCCCTTCAACAAATCCAATGTCACATACAGGAAATTACCAGATCCGCACGCCGGATCGAGAATCTTCACCTGTTGTAACTCCGTCAGAAATGCCTCTAAAACTGATATCGCCTTTTTCCTTTGATTTGCAGTCGGTTCCGATTCTCCCGCGTTGAGCAACTGTTTAACCTCCGCTTGTACCGCAATCCAGCGATCGCCCAAAGGTTCCATCACCACAGGCTTTACCAACCTTTCCACATAGGATCGCGGCGTATAATGAGCCCCCAACTTACTCCGTTGCCTAGAATCCAGCGCCCTTTCCAACAACGTCCCAAAAATCGCCGGTTCCACTTTGCACCAATCCCGCTTCGCCGCCTGCAACAAAACTTCCAACTGCGCCTTTGTCAACGCAAACGCCTGCGACTCCGCAAACAATCCCCCATTAAACCGCAACAGTTTGCCATGAAAACCAAAACTCGTCCCCTCATTCATCGCCTCCCACAGCGCCTCTACCTCCGGCTTAAACGTCTTCGGATTGAGAATCCATCGCGTTTCCAGCGCCTGCGTAAACAAATGTTCTTTCAACAACCCCACATCCTCAGCAAACATGGTGAAAATACAGCGCATCAAAAACTGCGCGACTTGCTGCGGATCGACATTCCCCTCCATCCGCTTCGCCAACTCTGCCAAATCCGCCGCTACTTCCCGCGTCACCCGCGCTGCAATTTTCTCTGGATTGCGCTGCTGCGGATTGCTAAAAATATCCACAAACAAATCGAAAACATCGGCTTTCTGCAACTCAATTAGCCCAATTTCTCGCCGCGCCCCATAGCCGCCATAATCCCCGCTAAAACCCATCCATAATTCAAAATGATCGCCAATATCGCAAGTTAACAAAAAGGGCGGTTTGCTGCTGAGACTGCGGGTATAGGCAACTGCCTGCACAAACGCTTTTTCCATCTCTCGCAAATAGGTATTTGTCCCCCGCTTTGCCGTTCCTTTTTTGCTCGTTGTTCCGCCCTGTTTTGCCTCGATTAAAAAATGATCGGCTTTGTAAAAATCAACAAACCCCGGAGTTACTTTGCCGCTGGGGTGAAAAATTTTGACATCCTTATCAAAGCAGTAGGGATCGTTGGGAATTCTGCCTTTATCAAAAGGGCGATCGACTCCCAGCGCATCGCACATTTCGGCAAAAAACAACTGGTAGTTTGCCCGTTCGTTACCGCTAGAACCTGCCCAGCGTGTGATGAATGTTTCGACTCGCGTGCGATCGGCTTCATTCATGTTTCAACCCTGTTGCTTGCTTTTTCCTGATTCTATAATTAGATCGGTTTGAATTTTCGATTTATCTTGCGATTTTGCTTTAAGCTGTTACGCATTTAAATTGGAAAATCGGGATAGGCTAGAAGCCCAGGGGGAACGCATCTTATTGAACACTGTTCATCAGTGGTGAGTATATTTTGAGATAAATTCACCATTATTAGAAG
>NZ_JAUBTG010000111.1:0-6345 GCF_036702395.1 Microcoleus sp. D3_18_C2
CCTCTTTTAACTATGGGGTCTTTTTTTCGGCCCAAATACGGCTTTGGGGCGGACTATTTCCCCCGCATGGGTATAAGAAGTGCGATTCGTTGAAACGTGAATCACGGTGAATGCCCGTGCGCGACTTGAAATAAATGGTCGTTTAGTCTGGAGAGCCCTCTTCCTTAGAGGATTCACACCCTCTACCCCTATGTAAAAGACTCCATAAGAGTCCGGTCACGGTCAAGTAAGCCATGAAACAACCGGAATGCAGATCACAAATGTACTTAGTGCTACTAGCCTAAAGTAGTTCAGAGGCTAAGGGGAGTTCCCAGGGGGAACGCATCTTATTGAACACTGTTCATCAGTGGTGAGTATATTTTGAGATAAATTCACCATTCAAAGAAGCTACCGACACGCTTTGTAATGACTTTTTAGCGGGACTTAAACAAAAAATACGGTGAAAATACGTTATAATGCTTGCATAGCAAGCATATAACGTTAAAGAATGACCAAGGGTAATTGCTCAACTAGGGAAAAAAGGGAGCCATCAGTAGAGAGAGCTTGTTGAATAGATTGATAAGCCGTCAAGCCATGACGGTTGCCAGTATTAACAACTGAACGAACAGCAGCAAACAAATCTCGCCCCCATGAAGAACGGAAGCCATTGGTCACACGGCGAAATATCACGCTCATCCGAATCGCCTGTTCACTACTATTATTCGTTGGTGGAATCCCCGCCTCTTCCAGAAATAGAAATAAATTGTCCATCAGCCCACCGTAACGTTTTCGTAACCGGATACCATCCGGATCATGTAGCGCTAAATTTAAAATCCCGGTTAATCTTTCCTGTAAATTTTCTCGGTATCGCTTGAGTCTGGCATCGTCGATTTTTTCTCGTCGTCGATGGATGATAAAAGCTCTTAATAATAATCTCTTCATCGCTGGGGCAAAAATCCTGTCCCCAGCGTCAATCGCATATTGGCAATCCCGCAATTGATGAGCCAAACACACTTGCCATTGTGGTGCGGGGTGATTTTTTTGAGCGCTAAATAAATCTGACACCCAGATATCGGGCATTGGTAACAAGTTAAAAGGGAGTAGATTTTGTCAATACCTCTTGGGATAGAAATATTATTAAATGATAATGATAATCAAATAGGGGAAGAGTGAGAGAGTCCGCCTGCGGCGGACTCTCTCACCCGATCGCGATTATCATTATTAATAAGTTGTGTGCTCGATTGGCGTTGCATCGCGATCGATAATAATGGTGGGCGATGGATAATAGTGGCGGGCGATGGATAATAATGGTGGGCGATGGATAATAGTGGCGGGCGATGGATAATAATGGTGGGCGATGGATAATAATGGTGGGCGATCGATAATAATGGCGGACGATCGATAATAATGGCGGACGATCAATAATAGTTGCATATCCCCAGCACGGCAGCGTCGGGGCAAGCATAATAGTTGCACCACCTTGGGGAGACCGAAGGATATAATTGACAAATAATTGAGCGATTGTGTAGGTCAGTAAATATGGCTAAAAGTCAAAAAACCAACCGTGACCATGCCAAAAAAACCACAAGGCCGATGGTGGAAGACGAGGAGATTGCCTCACAACTATCGGCATTACTAACACCGGCCATTACCTCACAAGAAAATTACTACCGTCAACTGGGTTTGCGAGGGAGAATTCTCAACTTACCGTTGATGGTAGCAGCAGTATTAACTTTGCTGTGGCGAGACGTAGCTGGAGTAACAGAACTCACAAGAATGTTGGCAAGAGCGGGTTTTTTGCGGTGCCGACCCACAACAGTCACTCAACAAGCAATGTCTCAAAGATTTTTAAGTTTTCCTGCCACATTATTTGAAGGAGTCTTCAAAAATTTATGGCGTTGCTGAATCAAGGTATGAATGCCCCAGGAATGGGAATATCGTCAAACTTCAAGTAATGTATTAATAACTTAATAGAATGCTTGAGCATTTCCTCACATTTAGAATAACAAAGAGTCTTACGATGTAGCCGAGCCAAATAATGTCTTAGTCTGGTATTTTCCCCTTCTACTCTGGTCATATAAGTCTTGCTAATAATCTGATCCCCATCAGGAATAAACATGGGATATACAGACCATCCATCAGTTACATAAAAATAGCATTTCCATGCACTTACTTTCTCCCATAATGGTTCAAATGTCTTAGCGCTATGATCCCCTAATACCCATCCTAAAATTCCTGGTTGAAAGTGGTCAACCGCTGTCCACAACCATATCCTGTCTGTTTTTTTTTACATAAGTTTGTAATTCATCGAGTTCACCAACTTCTGGGATGACTTCAGGGTCATAAACATCTGGCAACAGTTTTCCGACTTGTTTTACCCAATTTATTACGCTCGGTATGATGAACACCCTTAACTCGTTCTATCGCACGTAAACCCATACCATTGACATACATTTTTAGGCAATCACGTTTGATGGCCTCGCTATAACCTCGCTGGGGTTCATACTGATTGAGGAATTGACGACCACATTGGACACAAATGTGATTCTGTTTTCCTTTTTTATTGCCGTTTTTACGGATATGGGTTGATTTACATCCCACATTCCGCAGTTCTGGCTTTGATGACTAAGGATTTTCATACCTTCACTGTAGGAAAAATATCTGTGCCTACCTTTTCTAATTTTAGTATCATTTTTTTGCGATTTTGGCGAAATATAAGAAATTGGAATTCACAGATATTGCCTAATATATTCATTAGGCAATATCTGAACTCATTCTCCCTAAATAAGACATCACAATTCCGGCAACATGAGTGTTCTGTTGCCAACAATTTGAATTTATTTAACAATATTTTCCGGTTTGTTTTCCGAGTTACCCATCTTCAACTATTAAATAATATTGACCGCAAACCTTTCCTAAATAATTTAATATCTCCCGACGTTCCTTTGTTAAGTTGCTTATTTGTTCGGCTCCATTGAGGTTGACTAAATGTACGGCTTGAAACATCTGAAATACCCACCGCATTGTCGGTTTATTTGTCATTTTCTTGACCTGGTTTCTGATGCTGGCATTGGCTGATTCTAATTCTTGTCTCAACTTTCTTTGGGCGAGATTATATACTAATAAACATACTCCCATTATCATGGCAATTGCTTCTACTCTCTCGGTTTTTTTCACGAAGACGCTTGATGTGAAAAATAATGGGTCTTTTAAAAATCTAAATCCTCTTTCGTTACTTTGTTGGTCTTTGTATTCTTCTAATATCTGCTGGTTGGTTATTTCGTTTTTATCTAAAATGTTTGTTGCCAGTATAAATCTCCCTGTTTTAATTTTTTCGGCGGATATTATTTCGGGTCTCGTTTCTATTTTACCGATTATTTGATAGGCTATTGTGTCTATATCACTAGCTTTTTTGGCTGGTGTTTTTTGTTTTTTATGGCTTTTTTCTTGACATTCAATTTCGGTAATCTGGTGATATTTCCATGTGTCTGATAGATTTTTTATGGCGGTTTCTGCGTCGGCAACGCAGGCAAATTTTTGCCGGTAAAGCTTGCGTAGTGCGGCTTGGGCCCTTGATTGTTGTTTGTTTACTTGTTTGTCTATTTGTTTGATGCTTGCTTGTTTCCTGAGTTCACTTTCTATGACTAACCATCTTTGTTTTATGTTTCCATATTCGCTAGCTCTTTCGGCTATCTTATATCCTTTTTTTGAGCTTGATTGCCATTCGCTTTCTTGGATGTCTACGATTTGCTCTTGGGCTGATTTTATGCTTAATGGGACTCTTGTTATCCATTTGATTCCTGTCATTGCTGATAGGTTTTCCCTGGTGTATAAGGCGCTGTCTGCTACGCAGATTCCTTCAAATGTCCACTGTTTTTTGAATTCTTTTAGTCTTGATACGAATACGCTTTTGTCGTCGATGTTTCCTGAATCTATTTTTAGATATAGTGGTATGTCTCCGTCTCCTGTTACAATCATGTCTATGATAAATTGTTTCAGGTCTGGTCGATGGTCTCTGGAATATCCGTGAACTATTTCTATTGGTTTCATTTCTGATGTTTCTGGTCCGGGTTCTTTTTCTGTTTGGTCGCTGTTTTTAACTTGGGTTTTATATTCTCCTTGTACATACATTGAACTTCCATCTAAATGGATGCTGTTCATTTTTACTTGGAATTTATGGGCGGCTTTCATGGCGATTGTTGTGAAGAGTTTTGTTCCACTTGATAATATTTGTCGAGAGCTCTTCCCAGTCTATCGTCGTTTAGATGTTCGGGTAGTATTCCCTTTCCGATTAGATGTGATGTTGCTTTTCCTACAAAAAATTCCTCGAATATGTATAATGGGGCGCTTAAAAAGCCTAGTCCATTCAAAATCATTGCTTTCATGACTTGTCCTGGGCTGAGCATTTCTTGGGTTGTTATTCCTACTATTTTATTGACTTCTTCTACTAATTCCATCTCGTCTATTATCCCTGCTACTATTCCTAAATGGTCTAAATTTAGGACTTTTATGGCTTCTTGATGCTCATTCATGGTTTTTTCCTCTTGGCTCCTCATTCGTTCATTGTATCTCAAAAAAGCCTGAAGTGATTACTGGGTAATCACTTCAGGCTTGAATTTTTAAATTTTATAACCATCAATTCTATTTAAAGACCTGCGGAATGTGGGTTACATTCTGGGCATTGCATAAATTATTCCTCCTATTCATACTCTAACTCAGCAACGCCAAATTTATTACCAAGTTTAAGAACTGCTTGGTACCAGAGAAATCAACGACCTTTACCAGAAAGCATTAAATTTGCCTTGACCAAATTTTCGAGTATTTGGATAGTAGATAGTTCAACGCTCGAAGCATTGTTTTGCAAGCTCAAAAGCCTGGAAGATATACCAAAAGGGCAGTTGGCAGGAAAGATGGCAACAGTCATAGATTTAATGACCAGGCTTCCTGTTGATATTTGGTTTCGGGAAAACTAAGCAAGCTTCTGATGTTAAGATTGAAGAAAATATCCTGCAATTAGTACCAGCAAATACTTTACTATTACTGGATAGGGGATTTGATCATTTTAGCTTTTGGCTCAGATTAATTGAAAGAGATATCCACTTAGTTACGCGCTTAAAAAAAGGAGCAGCAATTCAAGTACAGCAAGTATTTACCAAAAGTTACGACCTGAAATATAGTCTGGTACGTTTGGGTTCAGGAACAGCAAAAACACCATTTATTACCTTACGACTGATTGAAATTCGTTCGGGTAAAGCTTGGCATTCTTATTTGACAAGCGTACTAGATCCTCATGTATTACCACCCTACGTTGTGGCAGATTTATATCGCAGGCGCTGGAGAATTGAAGAGGCTTTTAATACCGTAAAAAGGCTGTTGTGATTAAGTTATTTGTGGACGGGTTCTCTTAACGGGATTCAGCTTCAAATTTGGGGGAGTTGGATATTTTATGCAATCTTTGTCGATTTAGGTGATGCCGTTGCTGACCAACTCTCTTTACCAATAGATTCGATTTTGTTAGAGATGATTTACCGGGGTCTTTACCATTTTTATGTAGCCCGCCAACAAGGTAAGGCAACCGATCCGCGAGAGTATTTTGCTGCGCCTGAAAATCTGTAGTTTAGACTAACCAAAGATGAGAGCGGTGGCTTTCAGAAGAACTAGAGCCACCGCGCCGGGAGAGAATAAGGGTGAAAAAGAAAACCTATCCACTCCCTAAATGAACAGTGAACGATTAAAGGAATTCCGTCAAGCAGCATACGAGTTATTAGTGAAAGCCAAGGATGCCACATTCGAGCTGATGGATGCAGTGATGACCACTCCGAATGCGTCATCTCTCGCGGAATTTTCACTCAATCCATTATTTAAGCGTCAAACGCCTCGGCATCTATGAAGCTTTACAAGACTGTAGACCAGACCGAAAAAAACTGATGCTGCTGTATCTGGAGCAATTACAGAAAGAAGCACCCCCAAAGGAACACATATTAGTGGCAATCGACCACACTGCATGGGGGAGACGAGATGCCAAAACATTACAAGACAGAACCCATGAATATCACAAAGGCGTAATTATTGGACAGGGGTACAGTACAATTGCGTGGAGTGCGACTCGTTTAATCCAAATGGATAAAGAATATCCAAGGACGATTAGCCTAACCCTCTGGTTAGTGTAACTGATTATACATCTAGGTGCAGGATTCACAAGTCCCTAGTCCTAGTCCGCAAGTGCAGCGGTAAAAGCATATCCCCTATTTTGCTAGGTAGCAACTAACAAAGTAAAGCGGGGATAAAAGCAGGGTAAACGCATCTAAATTAAGTTGACAGAAAATCATATTTGTGCATGATTTGTTTTTTATAAAACAATTCTTA
>NZ_JAUBTG010000112.1:0-5863 GCF_036702395.1 Microcoleus sp. D3_18_C2
GCGGATTTTGGCGTTAGGAACTAGCGCTTCTGCCTGTGGAGGGGATGTAAGTCGATCTGGTAAAACTTCGGTTTTGTGGGACGCCCCGCCCCGTTGAATCAGGAAGCCAGCGCTGTACCACTTAAGTGGTCAGCGTCTGGTAGTTCACAATCCTGAGTTAAAAAATATGGATATCGGATTGCAATTTTTTAACAAATAAAGCTTGCACAAACGGTCGTCGGAAAGTATAGGGTTGAGTGTTTAGGTTGAGGGTTGGTCTTATTTGGTCTCAATTAGAAAAATACAAATATACAGTAGGGACACAGCACTGCTGTGTCCTCATTTTTGTTGCCGCCTAAAATAAACTGCTTTCAATCTGTCGAAGAGGCGATCGCAGACGGCATCAAACAGACGGCATAAAACAAACCCCAGCAACTTTTAGGATGCCGGGGCTTGTCTTATTTAAGTTGGTGGCGGGAAGTGGATTTGAACCACTGACCTTCGGGTTATGAGCCCGACGAGCTACCAGGCTGCTCTATCCCGCGTCGCTTTTTGTCTCTTTACTAATATAAACATATCTTTCTGAAAATTGCAACCCCTCCATCAAAAAAACTTTTTAGATTGTGGGAGGGGTTGCTGAAATCGGCGATCGAGTCTCGATCGCCCTAAAGCATCGAAACTTCCCCGATTACCTCCAAGCGCTTGAACTCACTGAGAGTCAGGTAAGTCTCCGCCAGAGTTTCGGCGATCGTCGGAGTAATCCACCCCAACTGCTTGAGCAAGTGAATCGCCACAGCAAATTGAGCACGCTTTCCTCCATCCGTCACCTTAATTGCCAAGCCCATGCCTTCGCCAACGCGGCCAATGCACTGCACCCCTTCGGCGCCGGACTTGCTCACCAATTCCCCTTGAGTCAAACGCATCAGTTCCGTGTCAAATTTGCCCTCACCCGCAACCATCATCGGGTGGTGAGTCATAGCGCGGACAATCCGTTCCATCTCCACATTGTCGCCAGAGGCCAACTTAGCGTACAAAGACGCCATTTGCCCCAACTGCAACAGATAGGTAGGAGCGCCGCAGTCGTCGCGAGCGCTGATAAACTCTTCGGCAGGCATGGCCAGCAAGTCAGCCACTTTGCCCAAAATAAGCTGCTGGACGGGATGTTTGCGCCGTAAATAAGTGTCCAGAGGCCAGTGCAGTTGCTGGCAGACAGCCAGCATTCCGGCGTGTTTGCCGGAGCAGTTGTATTGCAGGGGGCTCTTTTTGCCTTCGGGAATGGGGCATTGAAGTTTAGAGGGGTCAATGTCGCAGCGCCACAGGACGTTAAATACCTGGCGCGATTGCTCGATCGTACCTTGATGGGAACTGCAAATAATCGCTAAATCTCGATCGGTCAATTCGTAGCGTTCTAAAGTGCCAGTCCCCGTCACCGCCAAAGCTTGAAAAGGCTTGAGTGAAGAACGGACAAATGAGGCCGTTTCCGAGTTACCAGCAACAGACAGAACGCGCCCGCGGTTGTCGCAGACAGCGGCCTGGGCGCGGTGCCTCGATTCCACAATACCTTCGCGCAGCAGTGTGACTTCCAGTTCGGGAGCTTGGGTTCGTTTTCCCCTTGTCATATCAATTTTAGATTTTAGATTTTAGATTTTAGATTGGGGCCGGTGGAAGTTATGAGTTGCGAGCTGCCAGTTAAGAGTTATAAAGTTAATCTTTCGGCGATCGTTTCTCACTCATGCACGGGAGTGTGCCGGCGTTGGCTGTGCGCGGCAATCTCAAAACTCAAAACTCCCGAACCGAACCGATTACAAACAACTCCAAGTTAGTCCCCCGGCAACCAGCAATACTGTCAAACCATAAAATGTCTGCCGCAGACGCCTGAGAATTGGTTCTAGTTGGTAGTTAACAATCAACTGATCTTGAAGCAAAACTTCGGGAGTTTTAGGCCAAGATTGACAATCGTACCAACCAGACTCTTCGTAGACGACCGTGGGATTTGAAAGGCGCGATCGCACGTAGAACCAACCCAAGTAGAGTCGCAGCAAAGCTAATCCTAGAATAAAACCGGCACCTGCGGCACCGCACAGGACAAACTGAGCTGGATACTTGCTTGGAGCAAAGCTAGAAGCAGCTATCGGCACCGATACCAAGCAACTCCAAGCCCACACCCAAGCTAGTTTTGCCAGGTATCCGGGCCAATTGAGTGTTACCCAGCTAAAAAACCAGGATTCTTTAAGTTCTTGGTATTCATTGATCGGTCGCTGTTCTTGCGGAACGGGACAAATAGAAGCAGAAACGTTTTTCACATTAGCCATCCTCACGACGTGGGGGAAAAGTCAATGCGTTCGGCGTGTCCCCAGAACGCTTCTAAATTGTAGAACTCCCGCTCTTGAGGCTTCAAAATGTGAATGATCGCGTCGCCGTAGTCCATGACAACCCAACTAGCGTCTGATAGGCCTTGTGTACGCAGTGGCAAGCGTTGCCACTCTTCTTCCACTTGGTCTGCTATCGCTTGGGAGATGGCTCGTACCTGCACGTTGGAAAATCCGGTGACGATCGCAAAGTAGTCTGCCAAAAAGCATACTTCTGACACGCGGAGCAATACAATATCTACTGCTTTGCGGTCATCGGCTGCTTGGGCAACGGTCATGATCAGGCCACGGGCTTCGTCTGAGGAGGTGCCGTCCGTTGCTGTAGACTGGGCCCTGGAGTATTCGAGTTGGGTTATATCTGACATTAAGTGTTTAAGTTCCTAATTGATACGGTAAGAAAGAATGGGTGCGCTATTGGCTGTCGATTGTTGGCAGTTTGAGACGGGAAATAGGAGTTAGGTTGAAGCCAAAAGTAAGGACAGAATTTCTGGTGAATTTTACTTTCAACTTGTGATTTGTTCGATCGACTTCTGGGTCGAATTTCCTGTTTCCGGCGGTTCGCGGGCCATTTGCAGCGCCCAATTCCGCGTAAGTACGGTGCGGGGGTGGATGTAGCAGCGAGTTTCTAGCAAATATTTAAGAGAATAATCGCTAGTTTGCCACACGGCTGCATAAAGATTTTGCCAGCTTGCCTCGCGCAGTGCTTCTAGTTGGGCTGTGTTGCCGCGGCTCGGCTCTATGGTATCTGCTATGAATACGGTACAACTGAGCTGGCTCATGTTTGGTCTGCCGAGGGTGTGATTGGCGATTGCGTCCAAAATTTCTCGATCGACCACCCCGAATTCGTCTCTGGCGACGATCGCGCTGGCGTCTGCGTGCAGCAAATGCGGGTGTGCTTCCAACACTGAGTCTAACTCTAAACCTTCCTTCTGGGCCATTTGCAGCAGCAGTTGAGGTTTGAAGTATTTTGCCAAATCGTGCAACAAACCCGCCGATCGGGCTTTTGCTTCGTCGAGGCCGTAATGGCGAGCCAAGTCACCTGCTACCTGTTCGACTCCGAGGATATGTTTGATTCGGGCAGCAGGAACGCGCTCACAGAGCCAAGCTAGGACGTTTTCGCGCGCGGGTGCAAGTGTCAAATATTAACTCCAAAATTGTATGAGCTACTATTTTAGCGTTTTGTTTCGATCGGCTGCGGTATCGGGCACGCAGGCAGGGCGGTTTCATTTTCACGAAAATCGCGATTTTGACTCTTGTAGTGCCAAGAATTCCTACCCCCCACAGACGATGATTCACAAGCCTTGGCGACATGGGGGCAGCCACTCTTTGCTGCTCCTACAAGAGCATGAAACAGCCCTGCCCTCTGCTTTCAATTTCGCGGCAGAGTATAATAGAACAAAATCTCTCAAACCTTAGCTGAGTCTATGGTTAAGCCTCGCCAAGCTGATTCAACCTTGAAATTGATGGATGAGTATTGTCACTAACCTGTGGAGCATTTAAACCAGTAACGAGGCTTGTAGGGTGCATCAGGAGTGAACACTTACGCGCTTATGCGGAAAACACTTCTGTAATGACGCACCCTACTATCGTCTTTTAAATGCCGAACAGCTTATTACAGAAATCTGTTTTCAGAAGTCAGAAGCTTCAAAGCTTTTACACACATTCATGCTAGTGTAATTTTTGATATTAAACGTAAGACACTACCAGCTATTGCAGAGATAAAGGGGCTAGAAAATGCTCACGGGCTGAATCACTTTGCTTTGCTCGATTAATAGCGTTAATGGATTTTTATTCTCATCCCTTATTTTACTTGATGAAGAAGAGTAAAATATTACCCCTATTCTGCTGAGTCACAGAATAGGGGTAATATTTTCATCAGTTATTGAAGAAGCAATCCTTGTTCTAGCCACTGCTGGTAATACAAATATACGGTAGACTAGGGAAGTAAATACGCAGGGTAAGTCGGCTCAATATCACACATTTTTTAGTTGAGATAAAATCCATCCAAAAATTTTATTTTCGTCTAGTTCCGAAGTATACTTTGCTTTTGAATGGGCAATATTTGATGTAGAATGGGTTATTCAAGCATTTCCGATGAGCGAGTTCGTTAGGTTGCTAGAAGAGGGCATGAGGGCTACCATTGAGTATTTTTACCTCAAAAATATCAAGGATAAACAACCAAGTTGAAAACCTTTCCACCCTTGGGCTTAAACTGAACTACCTCAAAAAATAGCTGTTTGGGGCGATCGCCTCCTGTGAGCTTCACGACTGCTAGACGCGATCGCCATCAACATCTCAAATGAGTTATATAAACATACTTATGGATAATTTCCGCTCCAGTGCAGACAAGTTCTAAACAATTAATAATATGGCTTCAGTATCGAACGAGCTGCCTGCGTTCGTACAGAACGCCCACTGACAAGTCCAGCAACATTAGAGACCATTGAGAATTTACCAAGTTTGCTGAGTAAACTAGAGATATACTAACCCCCAATTTATTGAGTGAGGACTGGACAATGGAGACAATTACTGATCTGCCGGGGTATCGGATAACAGAACAACTCTATGCAGGATCTCGCACTCTAGTCTATCGAGGTATTCGGGAGAGCGATCGTACTCCCGTCGTCATCAAACTGCTGCGAAACGAATACCCCAGCTTCAGCGAACTGGTGCAATTCCGCAACCAGTACACCATCGCCAAAAATCTACGTCTACCTGGAGTGGTTGAACCCCTCGATTTAGCACCTTACAAAAACGCCTATGCTTTGATAATGGAGGACTTTGGAGGAGTTTCTCTGTCTACTTATCTTCCGGGAGCAACTGATAAAAACCAACCCGATAAATCTCTATCTTTAGAAAACTTTCTCAACCTAGCCAGAGAGCTAGCAAATATTCTTCACTCTCTCTACCAAAACCGAGTTATTCATAAAGATATCAAACCCGCAAATATTCTGATTAACCCACATAGCAAACAAATTAAACTAATTGACTTCAGTATTTCTTCCCTGCTGCCGAGAGAAACCCTAGAAATCCAGAACCCCAACACCCTCGAAGGAACCTTAGCTTATCTTTCCCCAGAAAAGACAGGAAGAATGAATCGAGCAATTGACTATCGGAGTGACTTTTATTCCCTGGGTGTTACCTTCTATGAATTGTTGACAACACAGTTACCCTTCGAGTCAGACGACCCAATAGAATTAGTGCATTGTCATCTAGCAAAACAGCCAATTCCGGTACATGAAATCAACCCAGAAGTTCCCCTAATTTTATCCCAAATTGTTAGTAAACTGATGGCAAAGAATGCCGAAGATCGCTATCAGAGTGCATTAGGACTTAAACACGATTTAGAAATTTGTCTGGCTCAATTACAAAACACGGGTAACATTGAGACCTTTGCATTGGGGACGCGGGATATGACAGATCATTTCCTCATCCCTGAAAAACTCTACGGCAGAGAAACAGAAGTTGAAACCTTATTAGCAGCCTTTGAGCGAGTCAGCAGGGGCAGCACCGAA
>NZ_JAUBTG010000113.1:0-5860 GCF_036702395.1 Microcoleus sp. D3_18_C2
TATCAATTACGCACTTGATTTAGCTAAACACTTCATCTTATCATGTTTGAGGTTGAAATTAAGATGCGTTTACCCTGGTTTCCAGGGATGAATCCTTATTTAGAAAGTCCTGAATTGTGGCGTTCGGTTCATAATAGGTTAATAGTGGCGATCGCAGATTTGCTGACTCCGCAACTGCTACCTAAATATTTAGTAGATATCGAACAAAGAATTTATCAAATCAGCGGCGAAGATGCTTTACTAATTGGAATTCCCGATGTTACGATACAGCGCTCACCAACTCCAGCAACCGAGACTACTTCTAATGTCGCCCTTGCTGCTCCGCCAGCCCAATCTTTGAAGGTGAGAATACCTTTACCGATGGAAGTAAAAGAAAGTTATTTGCAGATCGTCGAAACCGAAAATAAAAAGGTAGTGACGGTGATTGAAGTGCTTTCACCAACAAACAAGCGCCCCGGAAAAGGGCGAGAAATGTATGAAGAAAAACGAGAAAAGGTGTTTGGTATTCGCACTCATCTGGTTGAGATTGACTTGCTGCGAAGTTACCAACCCATGTTAGTTTTTGGTAACGATATTGAGGCAAGTTATCGAATTTTAGTGAGTCGCGGAAATCAAAGGCCTTTGGCGGATTTGTACCTTTTCAATTTACCCGATATGATTCCTCAGTTTCCCTTGCCTTTGCGCGCGGGTGATGCGGAACCAATTGTAGATTTACAAGCGTTATTAAATGGGGTTTACGATCGCGCCGCCTATGACTTTAGAATAGATTACACCGTCGCACCCGTACCTGCGCTTTCAGAATCAGATGCTGTTTGGGCGGATGCTTTGTTGTCCGAAACCAGCCTCCGACAATCTGAAACCTAAAAAATCCTACACAAAACGTTACATATTTGTTAACATCGGGACGAGCCTGTCCTCAACAGTCCCTCTCTTAACCTTCTAAACTAACCGTTATGAGTCAACATCCCTCAGCAATTCCCGCCTCCGAAGAGTCCGCCGAAACCCCGACAGCGCCGACAAGCACTTCACCTCCACCGAGTTATGTCAAGCTGGCGATGCGGAACATGGTTCGCAAGCGGGCGACTTCTTTGTTTCATTTTGCCTTGACAGCCGCCGGACTTTTAGGCGTACTCGTGGGTTTGGCTTTTCTCGATCGCTATTTCAATTCTTAATCGAGGATTCCAACAATCAGCCTCTAATTTCTGCTGATGTTTTTGATATTTCTTAATCTGGAGTTAAGCTGATTGTTCTGCCTGACTGTTGCAATCTCTAACAGATTACTGTATCTTGCCAGCAACAGCAAAATCCCCTGCCGTTCGATCGCGCCATTGGAATTTGTAAAAAATTGAATATATCCCTTGACAGGAGAGCAAAAAAATGTTAATAGAGGTGAACGTCGAGGACTGTTACGGGCTCGCCCAGCAGTCAGCCGACGCTTCCAACCTCCCTGAGAGTGCAGCCAGCGGGGAGATTGCAGCCGAAACCTGGGAAAATTGGTTTAGCGTTTGGCTGGAAAACCAGGGGGCGGATGTGCCAGTGGCCCCAGGCTACGAAGTCAGTCTGCGTTTAACCGCCGATAGGGAGATGCAAGCCCTCAACCTCCAGTACCGCCAGCTCGATCGACCGACGGATGTACTAGCTTTCGCAGCTTTAGAGGTAGACTGTCCTCAGCTAGAGGAAATGCAGTCATCTGAACCCCTATACTTGGGTGATATCGTCATCTCGATCGATACAGCTAACCGACAAGCCCAGCAGCAAGGACATCCCCTGAAGACCGAACTAGCTTGGCTGGCAGCCCACGGTTTTCTGCATCTTTTGGGCTGGGATCACCCGGATGAAGAAAGTCTGACTCAAATGCTCGATCGACAAGAAATATTGCTGCGGGCGATCGGTCTTGCGATCCAAACAGCATAACTGAAGTTGATGGTTACTTAACAAAGTATGTCAAGCCCAATATAAATTTCTGAAATTAAACCAAAACTTTAGTAAAAACTTAGAAAAGTTACCTAGACTTGATGAAGTTAATTTCAAAAGTTTAGCTTTCATTCATCTCTGTAAATTAAAGTTGGTTCTTTATGACACTAGATAGACCCTCAATTTCATCACAAATCGCACAGTTTCTGCCCATGCCTCAAGACTCTTCTAGCCAGACAGTCCAGGAGCCTAAAAAAGCCTTGAAATACAACCGAGAGCTGTCCTGGAAAATCGCATCTAGCTTAGCTACGAGTTTTAGATACGCTTGGGGGGGTCTGAGTTATGCTTTTGAAACTCAGCGCAATTTTCGGATTCACACTGTTATTGGCACTTTGGCGATCGGACTCGGCCTATTTTTGCAACTGAAACCTGTAGAAATATCTGTGATCGGCGTCACCATTGGCATAGTTTTAGCCATGGAACTGTTGAATACGGCGATCGAATCGGTGGTAGACTTGACAGTCGGGCAATCTTACCACGAACTAGCCAAAATT
Organism: Microcoleus sp. D3_18_C2; assembly: GCF_036702395.1. Taxonomy (NCBI): domain Bacteria; kingdom Bacillati; phylum Cyanobacteriota; class Cyanophyceae; order Oscillatoriales; family Microcoleaceae; genus Microcoleus; species Microcoleus sp. D3_18_C2. The sequence goes on from NZ_JAUBTG010000113.1 coordinate 2,469, forward strand.
GCCAAAGACTGCGGTGCCGGAGCAGTTCTGGTATCGGCAATGGCTGCGATTATCGTCGGTACTGCACTTCTGCTGCCTCCTTTGTGGGCAGTCGTTCAAATTGCGATCGGCAGTTAGTAAATTATTGGCCTCAGCAAATTTTAGGTTTTAGATGACCAATGGGAGGTTTTTAGTTTTATTCGTCTATATTGCAGCTATTTTTATCTTGGGCATCTATCTAAAATCTTAAAACCCTTGCTTTCAGGGAGCGAGTTAACCTAAAATCTAAAATCTAAAACCTAAAATCCAACTTAACCCGTGATTATAGTAATCGATAACTACGACAGTTTTACATACAATTTGGTACAGTATCTAGGAGAACTCGGTGCCCAGTTGCCCGTAGCCAGCGAAGTGCAAGTCTACCGCAACGACCAAATTTCCTTAGCAGAAATTAGGCAATTGCAGCCGGCAGCAGTGGTGATTTCTCCCGGCCCGGGACGGCCGGAAGATGCGGGAATTTCTCTGGAATTAATCAAAGAATTGGGGCCGACTCTACCAATTTTAGGCGTGTGCCTCGGACATCAAAGTATCGGTCAAGTATTTGGCGGCAAAATTGTTTCTGCACCCGTGTTGATGCACGGCAAAACTTCTCAGGTAGAACACGCAGGAGTCGGAGTTTTTCAGGGCGTGGAATCGCCGATGATTGCCACTCGCTATCACAGTTTAGTAATTGAAAAGCAGAGTTGTCCAGAAGTTTTGGAAATTACCGCTTGGGTTGAAGACGGAACTATTATGGGCGTGCGGCACCGGGAATATCCGCATATTGAAGGTGTACAGTTTCACCCGGAAAGTATTTTGACGACTTCGGGAAAGCAATTATTGCGAAATTTCTTGGAACGGCTTTAGGATCGCGAATTAAATAACTTACAATTTTAATTGTTATTGTGGGATGGGCGGGACGCCCATCCCACTTTCAAGAGTGGAAGTTATTTAATTCTCATTCCTTAGTTAAATTTCTCTGAATTTGTAGGGTTCGCTTTTATAGAACCTTACGGTGAGAGTAGGGTACACATTTTCGCACCTGAACCGCCTCAAAAAGGATACAAGCCCCTCACTCCTGTCGTGGTGAACCCCAAATTTTAGACTCATGTTCGAGATTCCAGATTCAATGCTGCAAGTAAATCTAAAATCTAAAATCTAAAATCTAAAATCGACTGGCGGTGTTTTGTGGTATAACAACAGACGACCAACACCCGACAACCGCAATCACAAGATGAAACGGCGACAATTAATACGTTACGCACAGACGGGTTTGCTAGCAGCTTTCTTCACTGGTTTACCATCTGGATGGGAAAGCTATCAAGCTCAAACTGCTGATTCTTTGTCGATTCAGTGGTTGGGCCACACTTGCTTCTTGTTCGCCGGAGGCGGTGCGAGGGTGCTGGTGAATCCTTTTCGCCCCCTGGGCTGTACCGCAGGCTATCGTTCTCCTAAAGTGCCAACAGATTTGATTCTGATTAGCAGCCGGTTGCTCGATGAAGGGGCGATCGAGGGATTTGCGGGCAATCCCGGCCTTTTGTACGAACCGGGGGCTTACAGGTCTAACGGACTGCGGATTCAAGGGATTCGGACCCAAAAAGACCGTGAGGGAGGAAGGCGATTTGGGGTCAATGTGGCTTGGCTGTGGCAGCAAGCGGGCGTTAAGATTTTACACTTGGGCGGAGTTGCTGGCCCGATCGGCATTGAAGAACAAATCTTGATCGGGCGGCCCGATGTAGTGCTGATTCCCGTGGGCGGCGGCCCGAAAGCTTACACTCCGGCGGAAGCGAAGCAAACTTTGCAACTTCTCAAACCAAAGATGGTGATTCCGACACATTTCAAAACCCAAGCCGCCGATGCTGCTGCGTGCGATTTGGTGCCGCTAGATGAATTCTTGGCGCTGATGGATGGTACGCCGGTGCGCCGATTGAATAATGACACGATTTCGCTCAAATCTGCTGACTTACCCCAAACTGGTTCGGTGATTGAGGTTTTGAGTTACAGATTTAGCGGTTGATGCCAGATTTTTTAGGTTGCGTTATATTAAGGAAGTTTTGTTCGATCGGGGATGCAAGAGAATTTTCTCTCTACCTTAGCCTCTGGCAACCTTGCCTTTTGTCGAGATTTGGCTAACATAACAATTCATGTTCACGGTTTTATCTCATAAGGAAATGCAAGCGAAATGAAAAATCAAAATTTACCTAGTTGGATGAAACAACTCACAGGTTTCGCAGGAATAATCGGCGCTAGCGCGTTAATCGGTTTCCCGGCTTGGGCTCACATCACCTCCAACACCAATGTTGCTAATGCAACTCAAACTCAACAAGTTGCAGGAAATGGGAAAACCACTGCTTCACCGGCACCAATGGCTCAGGCTAAGGATATTGTCGCTATTGCATCTGGCGACGCTCAATTCAAGACGCTGACAAAGGCTTTGGGCTCTGCAGGTTTGGTGACAACTTTACAAGGAAAAGGCCCTTTCACTGTTTTTGCACCGACAGACGCGGCATTTGCTGCTTTGCCAGAAGGAACTGTGGAGAATTTGCTCAAACCGGAAAACAAAGCCCTACTTACTAAGATTTTAACTTACCACGTTGTTCCTGGTTCAGTTTTATCTACTAGCCTAAAATCCGGCGATGTAAAAAGTGTCGAAGGAAGTTCGCTGAAGGTGGCAGTTAGCACAGGCAAAGTTACTGTCAGCGGCGCTAATGTTGTGAAAGCTGATATCAAAGCTAGCAACGGCGTTATTCACGTAATTGACAAGGTGCTGATGCCGCCTGATGCGAAGTAAGACTAGCCGTTTTTGTATCAATTGATGTTAGATTCGGTTAAATGAAAGCGAAGTAAGGACACAACATTGTTGTGTCCTTATTTGTATGGCAGGCAATTCCGAATTAATATATAGCAATCGTTGCAGGAGTCGTAAATTTTTTACCCCACCCCAACCCTCCCCTTATCAAGGGGAGGGAGTAAGAAATTTACAAATGATTTAGGATTGCTATAGATAAAGCTTTAGCTAGCTGCGGGTATCTACAAAAATGGCTGCCAACCCTTACCCCGGTAGCCAAAATCGAAGATTTCGGGATGGAGAATTTCTGCTAAAATTTCTAACGAATCAACCAATCTCGGCCCCGGCCGATTAAAGTAAGAATTGCCGTCAGTTAGGTAAACTTTCCCCGTTTTTACTGCTTGCAAATCAGGCCATTCTGCGTATTTAGTTATCTGCCTTGCTTCGCTGCGAGTGCGACTTAAATCAAAGCCGCAAGGCATGAAAATAATTACATCGGGATTAGCTTCTAAGTAGGTAGGCGTAAAAAAACCAAATCATGTTAAGATAAGTAAACACTCAAGATTTGATTTACAAAATCAACAAA
>NZ_JAUBTG010000114.1:0-5579 GCF_036702395.1 Microcoleus sp. D3_18_C2
ACGGCAAACATGGAACTTCTTCTCGGCAATCAACTGTAGATAAGTTTAGCAAACTATTTGGCACTTAAGTCCGACTCTGATAGAACTTGTTTTGTCACTACTTTACTATTTTTGACTGCAAATTGAAAAAATCAATGAAATAGTTTACATGACCGCAAGCACTTTAGTCCGGAAACCCCGGATTCATCCGTGGAGCGAAAAAAAAGCTCCCCATCCTCATCACTTGCCCCCGGATTTATCAGTGGGAGCGCTTTCTTCAATTCTTTAATCTCAAATCTAAAATCTAATATCGATTGACTTTAGGAGTAAAAAATGCTGGATTTATTTAGCTCAGGGATGATGTCTCTGTGGCTGGACATGGCTGGAGTAGGCAGTGCCGCGCCTAATGCTGCGTCAGTGCTGGCTTGGCGGGGAGGGATACCCGGGTTAGTGGTGGCCGAAGATTTGGCTTTTGGGCGAATAAATGCGGCAAATCCCGACTTGCCAGCAGAAGCGACGGTGCGGGAATATTTGAAAGAGTTGAAAGACAAGAACTTGATTGAGGGCAATCAGGGAATTTGGGTGCAAGCGGGAATGATGCCGCTGGTAAGTCAGCAGGGCAAGACGCTGATGCCTGGGGCTTCGCTGACTAAGATTGCGACTTCTCTAGCGTCGCTGGAAACTTGGGGCGCGGATTATCAGTTTGAAACGCGGTTCCGGGGAACGGGGCCGATTAGGAATGGTGTATTGCAGGGGGATTTGGTGGTCAGCGGCGGGGGCGATCCGCTGTTTGTGTGGGAGGAGGCGATCGCCGTGGGCAATGCTCTCAATCAAATGGGTATCGAGCGCGTGGCGGGGAATTTGGTGGTGACAGGCAATTTCCGCATGAATTATCAGTCCGATCCTTTGGTGGCGGGGGAGATACTGCGGCAAGCTCTTGAGGGTAGTAATTGGCCTGCGGACGTGGTGGCAATGTATTCTAAGATGGCTCCGGGAACTAGAAAGCCGCAAGTAACGGTTGCCGGCAGCGTCATTGCTGAGAAATTTGTGACTTCGGGGCGTTTGCTGCTGAAGCGCCGATCGCTTCCTTTAGCCGAAATTCTCAAGCAGATGAACGTCCACAGCGATAATGAAATAGCTCAGATGCTGGCCGACGATTTGGGCGGGGCAAAAATAGTGCAGCAGCAAGCGACTTGGGCTGCGGGGGTGCCGGAGGAGGAACTTCAATTAGTTAACGGTTCGGGACTGGGAGTGGAAAATCAGATGTCTCCGAGGGCGGCTTGCGGGATGATGCAGGCGATCGGGCGCAACCTTCAGACGACTGGGCTGACAGTTGCTGACTTGTTTCCGGTGTCCGGGCGCGATAAAGGAACTTTGGAATACCGACACATTCCGCGATCGGCTGTGGTGAAAACTGGTACTTTGGACACGGTGATTGCTTTGGCGGGAGCCATACCCACGCGCGATCGAGGTTTAGTTTGGTTTGCAATTATTAATCGCGGCACCGATTGGGACTCTTTGAGAGCACAGCAAGATATATTTTTGCAAAAATTGGTGCAGCAGTGGGGAACTGCATCGATTTTGCCAGTAGCAATTACACCGCACATTGACGGCGCCAGACCTGCCTTGGGGGCAGCAAATCGTAGCGATATTTTGGTCGGAGGTTAAGAAATAGGGGTTGAGTTGGGGTTCGGGGAAGGAGCACTGACAAAATAGCTTAGAATTGGAACAAGACTATTGTGCAAGAAGATGATCAAACTGCGATTGAAGAGATACGGGAAAAAACGCGAGACCAGCTACCGAATTGTAGCGATGAACAGTTCTACTCGCCGCGACGGCCGTCCCCTAGAAGAGCTCGGCTATTACAACCCCAGAAATAACGAAACCAGGCTGGATGTTCCAGCGATTGTCAAGCGCCTGCAAGAAGGCGCTCAGCCAACTGACACCGTGCGTGACATCCTGAGAAAAGCCCATGTATTTGAACAAGTCGGAGCCGGAGCTAACGTTGAATCCAGCACAGCAACAGTCAGCTAGTCCCAACTATGCTGGACTGGTTAAGTTTTTAATTGGGCCTTTTTTAGAGACCCCCGGCTCTTTGCGGGTTGATTGCGAACTGCACCCGCGCCAATCGCGGGTCTGGGTTAGGCTGGCTTTTGAAGATCCCGACAAAGGCCGGGTTTACGGTAGGGGCGGACGCAATATTCAGGCGATTAGAACTACGCTCGAAGCGGTGGCGCAGACGGCTGGTCAGTCCCTCTACTTAGATATATACGATGGCGAAGCGGGCGATCGTGGATCTGGCCCGCCTAGGGGCGATCGGGATCGCCCGGATCGCGATCGCCCAGATCGCGACCGCCCAGATCGTGGCTCGCGGGAGCCGCGAGGCGACTTCCGACCCCGGACGCCACCTCCGTCGCCGAGTCCCTTGGCTAGCAGAACTCCGAGAGAACAACCTCGCCGTACTAACACACCTACGTTTAGAACGAGCAGAAATACTCCCGGTTATTAACTAACTGCAGAACCCAGAAAGAATTTTAGATTTTAGATTGCCTGTTGTAGAGTTTGTATTACAAGCCCCGTTTGGTTGGAAATTGCCGGTTTTGCGATCGGAAACAAATGTAAAATTTTAAATTTCAAATGTCAGCGGCATCAGGTTCATCTAAAATCTAAAATTTCAAATCTAAAATCTAAAATTGCCTGACTTAATAGAAGGGAGATTTGATTTGTGCCTCAAGCACCAAACTCATTTGGGAGCTAAATCTAAAAGACGCCTTAGATACTAGGTAAAATCTAGTAAGGGGCGTCTTTTTGTTCGCAAATAGTGACTGGTTGAACGTTTAGTTGTTAACTTTTAATTGCTTATTTGGAGGAGATTATGTTGGCATGAATGAAAAACTAACAATAGAGTTACCGAGCACCCAAAGTGCAATGTCGCTGGCCGGTAATCAAGAAGAAAACCTGAAAATGATCTCTAAGCAAACCGGTGCTACCCTGGTAATGCGAGGGCAAGAACTGCTGATTTCTGGCACAAAAAGTCAAGTAGAATTGTGTCATAAATTAGTGCGATCGCTCTCCGACTATTGGAAATCCGGCAAAAATATTACCGGAGTTGAAATCCAGACGGCGCGCCAAGCTTTGGATACCAACCGCCAAGGCGATTTACAAGACTTGCAGCGAGACGTTCTCGCCAGAACCCGCCGCGGCGAAGAAATTAGAGCCAAAACCTTCAAGCAGCGGCAATACGTCCAAGCAGTACGCACGCACGACCTGACATTTTGCATTGGCCCCGCTGGTACTGGCAAAACATTTCTAGCAGCTATTTTCGCCGTGCAAGCGCTGTTGAGCAAGCAGTACGAACGGCTGATTTTAACCAGGCCAGCCGTGGAAGCTGGCGAAAAATTAGGGTTTTTGCCGGGAGATTTGCAGCAAAAAGTCGATCCATATTTGCGCCCGCTTTACGACGCCCTGCAAGAAATGATCGACCCTGAAAAAATGGCCGATTTAATGGAAAGAGGCTTGATCGAAGTAGCTCCTTTAGCTTATATGCGGGGGCGCACTCTCAGCAATGCTTTCGTAATTTTGGACGAAGCTCAAAATACGACGCCGGCTCAGATGAAAATGGTGTTGACTCGTCTGGGCTTTCGATCGAGAATGGTAGTAACGGGGGATATCACTCAAACAGATTTGCCGCCAAACCAACAGTCGGGATTGTCAGTCGCCCAAAACATTCTACGCAACGTTGAGGGCATTGCTTTCTGCGAATTCTCTCAGGCGGATGTGGTGCGACACCCGCTAGTGCAGCGGATTGTCGCTGCTTACGAACTGCACGAAACATAGTCATTAGTCATTAGTCAGTAGTTGTTGGTTGTTAGTTATTGTTGTTTTTAATTACCAATAATCAATGCCCAAGGCTCTTCGGCCCAATGCCCAATTCCCAATACCCAATTCCCCAATTAAATTATGCCTAATCTGAAAGAATTCTTGGAAGCTTGCGAACAATTGGGCACGCTGCGTTTAATCGTGACTAGCAGCGCGGCTGTGCTGGAAGTGCGCGGTTCAATTCACAAGCTGTTTTATGCGGAGTTGCCGAAGGGAAAGTATGCCAATATGCACGCCGAAATATTTGAGTTTCACCTAAATATGGACAAAATAAAACAGGTGAAGTTTGAAACTGGTGAGGCAAAAAGAGGCAATTTCACTACTTATGCAATCCGTTTTCTGGACGAACAAAATGAGGCTGCTTTGAGCGCGTTTTTGCAGTGGGGAAAGCCGGGGGAATACGAACCAGGACAGGTGGAAAATTGGCACGAGTTGAAGGAAAAATACGGGGAGGTTTGGGAACCTGCACCTGTTGAGGCGCTTTAAAAGATAGGTTTTTCCACCTTTGAATTGCATATTGGGGGCGGGTAGGATGCCCAACCCCTACTCCCCACAAGCAGAACATTTATTTTTGTGCAACAGGCATCTTGCCTGTTTATGAAAATGGTATAAAATATGATGTTTAACTGATTTGTTGTCTAATTTTTGAATTAAGGAACCGCAGAGGGCGCAGAGAACGCAGAGAAGAGAAAGAGAGACCGAAAATTAGTTGTTTGAATGTAATTGGGTATGAAGGTATTTTGGAGTTTTTGTTTGGTTTTGCTGGTGTTGCTGTGGGGTGGCGTTGCGAGAGCGGGGGTTTTGGGCGATCGCCTATCGAGTTTTCCCAATTGGGAAAGCAAGCCTCCTATCGCTGTAGCTAAGGGAGATTTGGTATATCCCGACTGGATGGCGGGGAATTGGAATGTTGCTAGCACTTTGGTGGATTTAGCCGCTCCTTTAGCGCCAAATATTGTCACGCCTGGGTTTGAAAGCAACCGCCAGTATTTGCAGCATCCTGTATTATTTAAAGTTCGATTTCAACCGGAAAAAAATATTGGGTTAATTTATAATTATACATTGAAAAAGGCTCAAAAGATTGTAGCCGATCGCACTTTTAACGGTTTGAATATTGCCAAGGCTTATTTAGGCGATGGTGGCGTACTTTCGGTGAAAGTCGATCCGACCAATCCCAACCGCCAAATTACTGTTTTGAAAGGGGAACGCCAATTAATTTCGATTGTTACCAGTCGTGGAACTGAGACGCCGAATCCTCGCGAGTTTGTGTCTACAGAGATTTCTCAGCAGATTTTTCGGGGAGAGTCTGATATTTATTTAAACGAGGTGGAAACTACAACGGCTTATCGAGTTGTTGGAGGCGGGAAAAATGGCAATTCTGCGAGTAAAAGAATTGAGGCGGATCAGGTGACAGCGATTTATTTGTCGCCGCAAGACCCGGATTATTTTGTGGCTGGGGGGCATCCTGTGGCTTTGTACCGATATCGGTTGGAGTTGGTGCGGGCATAATTCAGTTGTCATGTCGATAGGTCTAGCGATCGACTTTTTTCGCCCCTGTCTCTCCTTTCATCAGCTTTCCTGATGACCCTCATCAGTTTAACTGTCGCTAAACCCCTTTACAAACGTTAACAAGACCGTTAATAATAGAAACATCATCCGAACATTGACAACCAAATACAGCAATCATAAAACCATGACAACAACCTTACAGCAGCGCGAAAGCG
>NZ_JAUBTG010000115.1:0-5524 GCF_036702395.1 Microcoleus sp. D3_18_C2
AGCGTGGTGTCTCATGTGTATCGGCGGTTATTCAACCTGTAGTCTAGTTATTGTACTCTACAATGAACACAATGCAAGAAAGTTCAAGAAAACACTTAACAAAAGTTGATAATTAATTAAAGCCGTCCTAGAAGGACGGGGCTTTATACCCAATTTCTTGGTAACAAGTTTATACCGAGTTGAATTCAAATTAGTTTCAATCGTTTTCTCCGGCGTGGTAGGAACTGCGGACGAGAGGCCCCGATCGCACGCGCTCAAACCCCATCTCCCGCGCGATCGACCCAAAACGGTCAAATTCGGCTGGCGTCCAGTATTTACGCACTGGGAGGTGCTCTAGAGATGGTCTCATGTATTGACCGAGAGTGAGCCGATCGCACTTGGCGTCCCGCAAATCAATCATCGCTTCGACTATCTCGGCTTCGGTTTCCCCGTGCCCCAACATCAAACCGGATTTGGTGGGAATAGTTGGGTCATATTGCTTGACAATACGCAGAACGTCGATCGAGCGATCGTACTTCGCCCCCCTCCGCACTGGCCCTTGCAACCGCCGCACCGTCTCAATATTGTGGTTGTAACAAGCCGGTTTAGCCTCCACCACCGTGCGAATCCGCTGTCGCTGCAACTCATCGAGACCGCAATTCTCCCCCTCGGCGGGCACGGGGAGGGCGGGCACGGGGGCACCGCCCCTACCTGTTCCCCCCCAAAAATCCGGCGTCAGTACCTCAACTTCAGTATGCGGGTTCAGAAGGCGGATTTGGGCGATCGTCCTGGCAAACCAACCCGCACCCCCATCCGGCAAATCATCCCTCGCCACCGAAGTCAGCACCGCATAGCGCAAACCCAACAACTGCACAGCCTCGGCCACCTTTTGCGGTTCCTCCGGGTCTAGGGGCATCGGAGAATGACCTTTATCTACTTGACAAAAAGCACAAGCGCGGGTGCAAATGGGCCCCATCAACAAAAAAGTCGCCGTTTTTTGGGCGTAGCACTCGCCCCGGTTGGGGCATCTCCCCTCCTCACAAATCGTGTGAATTTGCCGCTGTTTGATAATTTTTTGCACTTGGGAAATTTCGCTAGCTTTGCCAACGGGCCTACGCAACCACTCCGGCATCGCCTCGATTTCACCCCGCATTTGAGCGGCAACTGCTTTGACAGTAGGAGTTTTAGGAGTTTGGGGCGACATAAAATTAAGTGGTGATTGAGTTAATTCCTTCGATCGTATCCGAAATCAAAGCCCCTGAACTTGTAGGAGTATCACCCGAAATCCGAATCGCGCCGAAATGCAACAAAACTAAACTCGCCCAGAATTATGGGTAGAATTCTGTTAGGGATATACTGAAGGTTGCAAATCATCACTCATTCATTACTGAAGGAGTCAGTCGTGGCTGGTCAAAAAATCTTGGTAATCGATGACAGTAAAGTCATCCGCGTCCGAGTCCGAGAGATGTTGCCGCAGGGTAACTTTGAAGTTCTAGAAGCAAAAGACGGCGAAGAGGGACTCAAACTGATCCGTCAAGCCCGGCCCAATCTAATTATGTTAGATTTCCTACTGCCCAAAGTCAGCGGTTGGGAAGTGTATCAAAAAGTGCAAGCCCATCCTGAGCTTTCTAAGATACCTTTGGTGATCATGTCGGGCCGCGAAGAAGAGGTGATGGAAAAAATTCCGAAACCCTTTGAGAAGCATTTTTTTGCATTCATCGCCAAACCGTTTGAAAAGAAGCAGCTAACCGAGGCGATCAAATCGGCCATGGTACTGGCCAAAAAGAAACCAGTGCCGGAAGCCCCAGCAGCCCCCGCTGCAGCCACTTCTGGAGCGGGCGCCGCCGAAATTCAGGCGATGACTGTGAAAATGGCGAAAATGCAAGCGGAAATTGATGCACTCAAAAAACAAATGACTCAGGTGATTACGATCATCAAGCAGAAATTGAAATAATTCTGCTGTTTTTTGAAGGCACTTATGTAGAAGGAAACTTCCACACCGTGAAACTTTCAGTTGAGTCTCAAAGGCTGCGATTTTATCCGCATTTTTTTGCCAAATTGTTTGAGCGAGTGCGATCGCCAATAGCCTGCAACTGGTTTCTCAAAATCCCAGTGAGAAAATCAATTAAAAGTTAAAAATAAAATAAGGGAGGAAATTAATTATTAAATTATATTAGGATTTTTAATTCCCGCTCGTTCCACACTCAATTATCAACTCCTCAGTCTCATTTTTTTGGTTAATGACTAACGACTATTCCGATTTTTTGCCTCAACTGCGTGCCTCAACAGAGCAATTATTGAAAAGATTAGACTGCTTCGATCGAGCGCAGGTATTAGCGATCGGAGATTTGACCTTGGACGAGTTTCTTACCGGACAAGTAGAGCGAATTTCCCGCGAAGCACCTGTGTTGATTTTGCGCTACGAAAATACTCAGCAAGTACCCGGAGGTGGCGCAAATGCTGTCTATAATTTAGCCAAACTGGGAGGCAAAGTAAAAGTTGCTGGTTTGGTGGGAAAAGACGACCAGGGAAAGGCTTTGTGCGGTATTTTTGAGGCGGCGGGAATTGATACGGGTGGGATTTTAATCGATTCGCAGCGTCCAACTGTCACCAAAACTCGAATTTCCGGGCACGCGCGGCAGTCGGTGACTCAGCAAATTGTACGAGTCGATCGCAAATCGGACGAGTTGCCGGATTTAGATTTGCAGTTGCAACTGGCAGACTACATCCGGCAGCAAATACCGACAGTAGATGCCGTGGTTTGTTCCGACTACGGCGACGGAGTTTGGACGAATTTGGCGATCGAATCGGCAGTGGTTCCCGGCAAAACAATTGTAGACGCTCAAATAAATTTGCAGCGATATTCTGGAGCAATGCTGTTTACTCCGAACTTGCCAGAAGCCGAGCAAGCCGTCGGATATGCTATCAAAAACCCTCAAACTTTAATGCAAGCAGGACGCGATTTATTGAACTTAACTCAAGCTCAAAAAATCCTGATTACTCGCGGTGAAGAAGGGATGAGTTTGTTTGAAAGGGCGATCGGCGAAGAAATCAAAAATTCACCCCCTCCAACATCCATTTGTGAAAAGGGGGAATTTGCCATTCAAAGTTGGGACATTCCCCCTTTTAACAAGACTGATGTATTCGACGTAACCGGTGCTGGAGATACAGTTGTAGCAGCAATGACTTTAGCTTTGTGCGTCGGTGCATCCGGTTGGGAAGCGGCAGTTTTGGGCAATTTGGCTGCTAGTATTGTCGTCCGTCAATTCGGTACAGCAACGACGACTGCAGACGAAATGAAAGAAGCTTTGAAAACGATGATCGATCACTAATCAGTTGTAATGGGTGATTGATTATTACTTGTTCCCAGGCTCTTCCTGGTAACGCAGATCCGGAGGCTCAGCCTCCAATTTACTTGTTCCCAGGCTCTTCCTGGTAACGCAGATCCGGAGGCTCAGCCTCCAATTTTCCCATCGCTTTTCGAGGCTGAGCCTCTAGATATCGGTTCCCAGGCAGAGCATGGGAACCAGCGATTAAAGGCCGGGGCGGGTTTACAGATTTTCCCGTTTCTATTCAATATCTTGGCGAACCCGCCCCTACAGGAATCATGGTTAATTGACCGGACATGATATTACTACTGACTAATGACTAATCACTAACGACTACTTACTTTTTTTCAAAATTTGCCCCTTGTCATCAATTATCAAACCGCTATTGGGAAAATCGCTCTTTGTCAAACGGTTAATCAAACCCACAGTCCTAAATTTGTTATCAACAGCCGGAACACCTCGCCCGTCAAGTTGGACGGGGATAATCTTACCAGAAACAAAATCCCCTTTCGGAGTCATTTTCACATCCAAAATTAGAGATTGACCGAGTGTTCCTGCTGTGGACAAAGTGCGATAACCCAAAAAATTTCCCAGGGAATAAGCAATCAATTTCCCTTTATAAAGTTCCATCGCTCGCGGGACGTGCGGGCCATGTCCCAAAATCAAATCGGCTCCCGCATCAATCATCGTCCGCGAAAACAAAACCATATTTCCCCGGTTTTCTCCGTAAAAGAACTCAGTTTTATTTCTCACATTCAGAGCTCCCGTTCCTTCCGCTCCAGCATGAACTGATATCACTACAATATCAGCGTTTTGCTTGGCTTTTTTGACAACTTCTGCTCCCGCTTTGAGTTCCAGCAAGGAATTGTGAACGTCGCCGTAGTTGCTGAAACCGATAAAGGCAAAATTCACGCCCTTGACATTTTTATAAACAATTTGATCTCTTTTGCCAACAGCCTTCATGCCGTTGCTGTCGATGTTTTTAATCGTGTCATTAAATCCTTTCTCGTGAAAATCGTAAGAGTGATTGTTGGCAATATTCAAAATATCAAAACCAACATCTTTGAAAATTTTGGCATAACTCGGAGGCGTCCGAAAGGCAAACAGCATTCGTCCGCCGCCTGCTTTGGAACTGTAAGGATGATCGGTCATCGTGCTTTCAAAATTGCCAAACAGAATATCAGCTCCTTTGAGGTACGGTTTTACCGACTCTAATAACATCTCTTTTTTTGCCGGCAGTTTGTTGTAGGGATAATTTGTGCCGGGGATCATGTCACCAACTGCTTTGATGCTGACTGTGGCGGGCACAATGGCAGGTTTTGTGGCGGCAGGGGAGGGCGGTTTTGGAGCTGGAAGGGGTTTGGCTGCGGGTGTCGAGCTCACTTCTTGTACCGCAGGCTTTGACGTTAGAGGGTTATTAGTAGCGGTGGGTGAGGATTTGTAAAGTTGAGAAGCCAGCACAAAGCCGGATATCGGTACGAGAATTAGACTCAGAGCACCGACTGACAGCCCAGATTTTTTAGTTTTAGTGCCTGCTAATTCTGGCTGGGGTGATGGCTTTTGCTGCCTTTGGTTTGGGGGTTTTGGAGTTGGGATTTTAGAGGGTTGGGGCGGAGATTTTTCTGGTATTTGAGTGGGCGCCGTTGTGACATTTTGAGTTTTTTCTAGCTTGGGCAAAGTCACAGGAATGGGAGAAGCTGCTACACTAGCGGCTACTGCTGCACTCGCAGCTACTGCGGCATTCACGGCAACTAACGGACTCACGGGTGCGGCAGTCAAGCGTTTTTTTAATTCTACCGTCTGAGTCCAAGCGGGCAATTGCTGGCCGTCGCGCCGCCCGTAAACTGTCACTGAGTAAAGGTTATTTGGTTGCAGCCGCTGCAACCCTTTGACTGCGACTCGGAGACAGGCTTCTTCTGCGGGCAAATGTTCTGCTTCCAGCAGCAGGTGCAGGGTGTCGTTTTCCCGGCTGGCTTTAGCCGTGACGCCGAAGCTTTGGAGTGCTTGGCCGATCAGAAATGCGATCGCCCTGGCATCGCCTTCTTTTGCTAAATTTAAAATATCTTGTTGGCTCACAAACGCCTCTACTCTCACACTAGAAATTTAGCTCGATCTTATATCAAATTTGGCTGCACAGCATTAAATACCGATTGATTTAACTTAAGTAAGGAATGAGAATTAAATAACTTCCACTCTTGAAAGTGGGATGGGCGTCC
>NZ_JAUBTG010000116.1:0-5521 GCF_036702395.1 Microcoleus sp. D3_18_C2
AGGCTTGTGTCACTCTCTGTAGCCACCGCTGTAGACGTGCCTGAGACTTCCTTGAGAATGCGTTGTGCAGCTTGACTTACTGACTCACCCTCTAGTCTCTGAGCTTCTATCCAGTTCAGAAAGTGACCGGAAGCCCTGAACGATACGACTTGACTTTGACTCATTGTAGACACCTGTATACAGTATTTGTCTACAATAAATGATGTCTGTCTACACTGTCAACATTTTGTCTACAAGGCTAGTAGACATAAAGCCTACTAGCAGCGGTTTTTGGCTCAAACCAGACTTAAAGCTTCATCAGGTCAGAAGGTTCAAACTCGAATTGCCGAACGTTTCTGACAGGCTTATCGAACCTGACCAAGTAGCTAGTGCTACCACGGCTGCTGTAGATATTGTCCACGACCTCGCCTCGTGCTCCTTGATAGAGACCGCCGACATCCTTGACCACAACCCGATCGCCTATCTCAAAAGTTCTAGGCTTCTTGGCAGAGGTTGCTGTAGATTTAGCGGTTTCTGTAGTACAGCTCATCATTAATGTTTCTGAGTTTTCTAAAGATGCCGATTTTGTGTCCACAGTGTCCACACTTGCACTCAAAGTGTTGTCTAGTAAGGGTTTAAATGTGTGGACACTGGTGTCCACAGTGAGCCCACACTTGTCCACACTTTTGTCGTTATCTGCCTCTTTAAGTGTGGACACTGTGGACACCGTGAATAGGGAAGTGTGGACACGTGTATCGCTTTCTGCGTCATGGTTTGACGCTACTGTGGACACTGTGGACTGTGGACACAGGGTAAATGAAATTCTTTGACCTTTTGTTGTAGTCTCCCCATACTTCATCTCGACCAACTCTGCAAACCATTCTTGAATTTGCTGCTTGCTAGGTCGATGTTTGGCATTGAAAGCTAGGGTGACATCCCGTGCAGAAACTGTCCCACCCTTGGCTTCTGCCAGAGCGAGAATTTTTACTAAATTAGGGGCCAGTGCAGTTCGATCGGAGAATTCTGTGTAGAGCACGTCAATCTGGTTTGCGGTGAAAACCACAAATTTAACTGCTGCTCGCACAATACTTTTTGGGATGCGGGGCGTGACGGGTTGGTCGTTAAAAATACAGTTGAGTGTGTGAAGGACTCCGGCAAGCTTTCCCACTTTTTCCGGCGCCTTGCCAATCATCGCCCGTTTACCTTGCATAGGTTCTGCAACCCGCTTATCCTCTGCCTTGTTGTAAAACTCTGTAAAGTAGCGTTTGGCGTCGGGTTCTAGCTCTAGTTTTAGTGCTGGCAGTGCATCAATCTTTTGGTAAAGACTGCTAAGTATTGGAGTTAGATCAAAGCTTCCGCTGTCCTCTAGGGATAATTTCGATGCAGCCAGCGGTTGAATCACAAAATCGAACCGAGCAAACTTTCCGTTAGAGTCGCTGCAATCTTTGAGTAAGCTTGCGAGCACGTCGGGCTGAATTGTCCCGAACACTGACAGTAACAACCCGTCTAGGTCGGCTTTAACTCCCGACGCTCTTAGAACTGTGCTGCCTGTGCCGTTCCAAAATTCGAGTAAATCTTCATCGTCGGAACCTTTGCCACCCCGATACTGGTTTGCAGACTTAAACAGCCCCGCCAGTTCATCGCACCGATACATCAGCGCCTGATCGGGATGCTCAGCTACTTGATAGAGAATCCCCTCTCCTGTGGTCTTCGAGAAAGAGTAAAGTTTTTGGCGTGGTGGTTTTGGGGCAACACCTTTATCCTCTCCTTTTGCCGCTCTCCAACTTGCTAATTCCCTCTCGTAAGCTTCTTGTGCTTTTTCAAATTCCTTCCTTGCCTGTTCCCGCAATGGCTGCATCGGGCGATCAATAATTTCCCGCATGATGGGAGATTTTTTCTGGGAGGATTCAGCAACAATGCCAGCAAAATAATTAGGAGTGACGCGGTAGTTTGTGTCATTGCGGAGTTTGATTTCGCTCCCAACTTTAAAGAGGCTGGAAATTTGGGTCAGCAGAGTTGTGAGATAACACTCCGGTTTTAGGTTCAGCATTTTTGCCAGTTTTTCGATTGGCGCCGCTAAACCCACAGGGATGATTTCAGCAATATTTATCTGAGATTTTTTTGAGTCCAGGAGCCGTGTAACCTCTGCGGCCAAATCTTCCCTGTTGACCTCTTGCTCTAACTCTTGTTCACTGTCGCGGTAAATTTTCCAGACATCAGCCGGAGCCAGCCGATAAGTCTGAGCCAGCTCTGAGATTTTGATTTGAAGCTGCGACCTTTTTAAATCGGAGTCAAGCAGTTCGTCAATTTTGACCGCTAGTTCGGAAAGGTTGGGGACTTCAAACTTTGGATGACTGACAACTTTTTGCGCTTGCCGGGGAACTTCAAAAACTTTCTTCTCTCCGATCGCCGCTGTTATGTCGCTGACCGAAAGTTTCTCGTGCGTAATCCAGTCGAAAATATCGAGCCCGCCCTTCTCTGGCAAATTTTCCCAAGCTTTACTCTCTGGGAATGGGTAAAGCCACAAAGCATCAGGGAAGTGTTCGGCAACTTTCTCTGCGTGTTCGATTCCCTTTTTGTCCCGGTCAGGGACTATGACAATCAGCTTTGCACCTTGCAAGTCTAAGGAGTCGGTAAGTGTGAATTTACCGCCCCCGCCGATATTGGTAGTCGCAGCTAGCCCAAGCTTCCACAGTAAGTCAGCGCAAGGTTCACCCTCCACAAGGTAAATCGTTTCGTTGTTTGCGATCGCCTTTCTGATTTCGGCATAGCGGTAAACCGGGATATTGGCACGGGCAACCTTGTTTAAATCCTTATCTGTACCTAGCCCGTACAGCCATTGTTTTTTATCTTTATCCCAGCGTTGCTGCTTAATTTTCTTGTTACCCTCACCGTCATCAACCCGTTCTACACGTGCCAAAGGGGAACCATTGCGATCGGGATAGTCCCAGTAGCGAATACCTTTGGGTCGGATATCTTTGGTAGTTTTTTCTTTAAGAACGTACACACCGCAGCGGCTATCAGAACTTGTGCCGTCAAAGTGCCACAGGTCAGGCTGCTGAGTTTTGGTGTGGTCGAAGTTTTGATGGCAAAGAACCATCTTCCCGTCGTGGCTAATACGGCAGTCGCGGTCTTTGGTACGTCCACAGACCGGGCAAGGATTAGACTTGCTGCTGCTGATAAGATTTCCGCGAACACTTGTAACTTGACCGCCGATCGGAGTAGAATTGTTGTACACGAAATTTAGCTCGCCCACAGCGAGTTGAATGTGGATAGATGCAAAAGCCGTTCTTTCGAGTCGCCAAAACAAGAGAGGGACGGTTTTTTGCTGTGTGTATTTGTTGATTTTTTGAGCAACTAACAAGGTTGGCGACGCGCTCGTGTCGCCTAACCCCGATTGCACATTAGAGGATTAGGGAAATACTGGCCCCAGGTTACTGTTGCTATCCGACGGCATCTCTCTCACCTGTAGGCATAAGCGCTTCCCTTAATCCCTTTTTCTCAGCCGCAGAGCCAGGTTGACTTCACTTCGGACAAGCGCGCATTCTCATTATAGGAGTCTTGCGCCTTGACACAAACCGGAAACGTAAAAAAAACGTACCGAAAACGTACCAAAACTCACTCGTCGGGTTTAAAGGTAAAAGCATTAGACGAGTGAGTCAGAACAAGGCTTTCAGCGCCGCCAAGTCAGAGGGACTATTGTCCGAAATCTCGGACGGATTTTGCCGTGCCCTGACCACCCAAAACAGCATCCCACGGCCGAGGTTGTGGTTCCCCCGGTGTTGGTGTTGTCGGCACTGCTACCCCTAGCTGAGGCAATTGCAAGTCGTTGAGGTAGTAAGCGTACTGACTGTCCTCCCCCCGTTGCGGGTAAAACTTGCCGTTAGTTTTCCAGAAGAAGTCCTTGCCTCGCAGAACAGCCAGGACTAACTCTATTTCTGACTTAGTACCAGTCAATCTTAGGGCTGCTGTTGTTGGGATGTTTGGCTGTTTAGTCATTACTTTTCCCCCTCAAACTGATTGAGCAAATTTTGCAACTTGACCTTGCCTTCTGAGAATTTACGTCCTCCCATTTTGAGGACATTCTCAACAATCCAAGTCACAGACTTACCCGCTTCCCTCGACTTACAAACTTCCAAGTATATAGGGTAATCAGGAGAGTTGTAAGGGGAAGTTGTTTCCTGTAAGTCACTGCTGTATATAGCTTCCAGCGCTTGACGGCTGGCTTCCACGTCAACGCCAGGGGAAGTCAGGATAAGTTCTACTTCCTGCTGTCTTTGTTGCTGTGAAACGTAGACGCTGGCACTGATTTCGTCCTCTACATCTGCCTTAATTGCTCTCAGTTTCAATTCCTCAATTTCTCCCTCGTCTGCTAGTTGACGGGCGATATTTCCAGCGGAAACTGCACAAGCAATTGCAGCACACAAACTGACACCTTGCAGTGCTTTGTGAGTGTCTAGCTTTTTGTCTAGTGCTGCTAGTGGAACCAACCACAGCACGACAGAGGACGCACTCAACACAAACAGTTTTAGCTGCATAGAAACACCCCCAGACCAATCAGTAGCATCGCTAAACCGCCGATTAAAAGCGCTTGTAAATCAGCAACTGTAATCTTAAGTAGTTTGCTCAGGGAGTAGTCGAGCAACCAGCTCAACCCCCAAGCAATCGCAATCGCTGCTAACAAGAATGAGACGGCTTTCATTGCCATCGGATGCAGACTCGCTATCCACCCCAAAAGGGAGAAAGCGACGCATCCGGCAACAAAGTAATTTGCCAGATACATCGCTTTCATTTAGTTAGTCCCTCCTGTGAGTTTTGCCTTGATTTCATCAATCCGAGTGCGGGCATCGCTGCCAGCCTTATCAATCCCTAAACCCAGTCGGGCATAACTGGGACGTAAACTGTGCAAGTGCTTAGCTAGTCGAGTGTCTGAGCGTTTTTTCCCCAGTTCATTATCAGCCACAGCACCCTCATATTTGCGGTGATGACGGTGAACTTTAGCATCGGCTTCTTCAACTTTTGCTAGTGCTTCATAGGCTCGCTTAGACTGTTTTGCACCGTCTGTCTTCTCCTTTGCCAAGTCCTTCATAGCGTCCGCTTCTTCCTTAGTGAAATAGCGGGGTGCTGGCACAACTGGAACACTACGGATGCTGGAAAAATTACCAGGATTGAGCGGTGTGATGACGCTTGCGTCAGTGCTTGCCAAGACTTTGGATTTGTCAATAGCGTGTCCGCCGTCGTTGCTGGTAGTGAGTTTTCCAGCATCAGAATTACCGCCAAAAAGGCGTAGTTGTAAGCTCATAATTTTGTCCCAATTTGAATGTTGATGCGAACAGGAGAGGGAAATAAATTCAGGGGATTGATTTGACGCCACATAGACATTGCCAGCACAAAAACCCCCGTCGATGCGAGTATGAGTGCGATGAGTTGTCCAATGTCAACCCAGTCTAAAAAGCTGGTGGAAGTCTGGCGGGTGAAACCGCACACAGGGAACGAACCGTCGTTAGTCCAATCTAGGGTGTCTACACTTTCTAGAACTGTG
>NZ_JAUBTG010000117.1:0-5365 GCF_036702395.1 Microcoleus sp. D3_18_C2
TTCGC
Source organism: Microcoleus sp. D3_18_C2 (assembly GCF_036702395.1). Classification (NCBI taxonomy): domain Bacteria; kingdom Bacillati; phylum Cyanobacteriota; class Cyanophyceae; order Oscillatoriales; family Microcoleaceae; genus Microcoleus; species Microcoleus sp. D3_18_C2. Next base: position 6 of record NZ_JAUBTG010000117.1, read on the forward strand.
TACGGACTAGACCCCGGTTGTAGTAGGCTTGAGCTAAGTCAGGCTGAAGTTCAATCGCTTTATTATAATCGGTGATCGCCCCTTTTTTATCTCCTAATTCGCTACGGACTGCACCCCGGTTGTTGTAGGCTAAAGCATTCATGTTGTGACTATCACCTTGTACCTGCGTTTTGATATCTGAAGAGAGCGATTCTGGCTTGACTACTTTTATTTTGCCTACTGGAGAATTTGCTATAACTTTTCCGTTAGAATCTGCTATTATTATTGTATCAAGGGGACGACCTAGTGTCTTGAGATAAGATTCATTTTCCTCGCCAGCTATAGCTAAAGAATATATTTGGTCATAATGGTATGACAAATTATGATCAGAATGGTATTGACGGCCATTCCACATTTTGGGGTATAAGTAAGTGCAAATTTTTATGCAAGCAAAAGCCATCCTGTATTCTCGAAATAGGCATAATAGCTTGGCAAGACCGTACCAAAGCATAAACCATGTTTGATTATGACTAAATACTTGATCGTAGTATTTGAAGGCTTGATTGAGATCGCCAGATCTCTTTGACATAATCGACTTATCCACTACGCTTAATAAATCGCTCTGAATTTCAGTGAGGTCAGACAATGACTTCACTTTATTTAGAATATAGGTAGCAGTTTGCTCTTCCCGATCAATGGCATTTTGAATAAACTGAAAAAGTTGACTTTCTGTCACGGATCTATATTTATGGTATCTAGGAAGACTTTCTTCAAAAGCCCCACCCTGATTTAGATAAAAATCTAAATCTCTGAAATACTCTGCACGTTCTCCATAACACTCATAGTTTTCTTCTGTGCCTATTGGATCATTTTGAGAAGTGGGCTTCCCATAATCAGGGTTAAGTTTCTTACGTCGTTTTGCCTCTCCCATAAATTTAACCCTGGTCTAATTAAAGTTTGAACTTGTCTGACTACTTTAGCATTCCACATATTTTATTTCCTGTCAACTCATCAAAAAACACTACTGCCCCAAATCCACAGAGGGCATCGCCCCGCACCCTCACAGAACTCAAAATCTACTGGCAACTCCTAGACTGGGAAAAACACCACATCCTCATTTTAATTTAAGATCAATAACCTTCGTGAATTGATTTACATTCCCAAAATAATCCAGGCCCAACCGTCAAAACTTGTTCTGTTGGCATGAACAATTCCCAATCGGGAAGTCCAGAATCATCTTGGAAATCTGGCTGTAAAATTAGTTGGTAATCACCCTCAAAAACTAGAGTGAGACTAATATTATGAGCATAAATCGCAAAATCAATCAATTCTTTATTTTCCAATTGCTGCAAAACTTTTTTGACAGCATCTATTTCTACCTCATCTATTTCTACCTCATCTATATCTACTGGCAAGGAAGAAGTTAAAATGCGATCGCCTTGCTTGAAAACCCAAGGTGTTGCCCTTGTGCCAAATTGCCAACTACCTTTGCATAGATGTGCTAATTTTGGGTGAGTATAGGCAGACATCTCACCGAAATCTAGCCGTAATTCATCCCCATAACTAAATATAACCTGATGACAAATTTCTCCGATCATCGGTTTAGTAATGACTGAAATAATTTGCTCGATATTTGGCTTCTGATTAGCAATAGATGTTTGAATAGCCATTTAAATATCCTCTAAAAATTCTTTAACCATTTTTTTTGATTACCCGCGAATTCAAAGAAACCAGGTTTTTGGGAGTTTTTAGGAGGTGTAACGAAGTATTCAAGGGAAAAACCCGGTTTCTGGCCACCCGTGCATCATGACTATCAAACACTATTCACTATAATGATTCTTACAAGCTGCGATCGCAATTTCGACCTCCGTAACTTGGTAAACCAAACGATGTTCGTTATCAATGCGCCTCGACCAAAAACCACTTAACTCGTATTTCAGAGGTTCAGGTTTGCCCAATCCTTCAAAGGGCGATCGATCTATATCTTTAATCAATTCTACAATTTTGCGATAAATCTTTTTGTCTAATTTTGCCCATTCATTAAAATCTGCAAAAGCAGAAGATTCAAAAATAATTCTTCTACTCATTACAAATCCTGTAAATCGACTTCAACTAAATTTTGTCTGTCTTTAACATTTTCAATAGCTTTCAACAGTTTGTTTTTATTGACTTCCGATTTCAAAAGATATTCGGTTTCATCGCATTCTGAGACAATTATTTCAATCTCTTTATCTCCAAAAATCGCTTTGATTTGTTCTAAAAATTTACGATCTAGTTCGCTGGCTTTTAAACGATAAACTGTTGACATCGTTTTTACCTATTTTTGATTTCGATAAAAATTAATATTGCCTTTAAATACAGTAGTTTGAAGTTGACACTAAGGGCTGGCAATTTTGCCAGCCCTCAAGTTGTTTTACCGTTTGACCAACTTCTTAGAAACCTTCCGCAAACGAATAGATTGTGGTGTTACTTCCACCAATTCATCCTGGCCGATGTATTCCAAAGCGCGCTCCAAACTCATATCGACTGGTGCTTGCAATTGCGCCAATTCTTCACCACCAGATGCGCGGTGGTTTGTCAACTGCTTCGACTTGCAAATATTCAGCTCCATGTCTTCATCTCGGTTGTTTTCTCCGATAATCATCCCTCTGTAAACCTTGGTTCCGGGGGTAATGAAAAATACGCCGCGGTCTTCAGCATTTTTCAGTGAATAAGTAGTTGCAACTCCTTCTTCAAAGGAAATCAATACTCCGTTGCGACGGGCGACAATTTCTCCACCGAGGGGGCGATAGTCGAGGAAGCTGTGGTTCATAATTCCAGCGCCGCGAGTCAAGCGCATGAACTCGCCTCGGAATCCAATCAAACCGCGAGCGGGGACTGAAAATTCGATTTGGGTGCGACCGGTGCTGCTGACGTGCATATCTTGCATTTCTGCTTTCCGCTGACCGAGGCGTTCGATGCAGCCGCCGACTGCTTCTTCGGGTACGTCTAACACCAAACATTCAAAGGGTTCGCAGGGACGACCGCCGATTTCGCGGTAGATTACTTGCGGTTGAGATACTTGGAATTCGTATCCTTCGCGACGCATATTTTCGATCAGGATTCCGAGGTGGAGTTCGCCACGGCCGGATACGAGGAATTTGTCGGGAGATTCGGTTTCTTCGACGCGCAAGGCGACGTTGGTTTGGAGTTCTCGCATTAGCCGATCGCGAATTTGCCGAGATGTCACAAAACTTCCTTCTTGACCGCAGAACGGCGAATCGTTCACGGAGAAAGTCATCTGCAAAGTTGGTTCGTCTACCTTGATTAAAGGCAGCGCTTGCGGGTCGTTCGGACAGGTAATTGTTTCGCCAATATAGGCATCAGCAAAACCGGCAACGGCGACAAGATTACCAGCAGAAGATTCTGGGATATCAATCCGCTTCAGGCCTTCAAAGCCCATCAATTTGGTAATTTTTGATTTGACAAGCGCGCCGCTTTCGGTGATTAAGACTGCTTGTTGACCGATTCTAATCGTGCCGTTGTGGATGCGGCCGATGACGATGCGACCGACGTATTCTGAGTAATCTAAGGTGGTTACTTGCAGTTGTAGTGGCTTGTTGGGGTCGCCTACGGGGGGTGGTACGTGGTCGAGGATTTCTTCAAACAGGGGCTTCATATCTACCCCTTCGTCTTCGAGGTGTTTTTTGGCGTAACCGCTTAAGCCGGAACCGAAGAGATAGGGAAATTCGCACTGATCGTCGTCAGCACCTAGTTCGAGGAACAGATCCAAAACTTTATCGACGGCTTTGTGGGGGTCTGCTCGCTCGCGATCGATCTTATTCACAAAGACGATCGGGCGCAGTCCTTTTTCGAGGGCTTTTTTGAGCACGAAGCGGGTTTGCGGCATCGGGCCTTCGTTGGCGTCTACGATCAGCAGACAGCCGTCAACCATGCCGAGAACTCGTTCGACTTCTCCGCCGAAGTCCGCGTGTCCGGGGGTATCGACGATGTTGATCAGGGTTTCTCCGTACCTGACGGAGGTGTTTTTGGAAAGGATGGTAATGCCACGTTCGCGCTCGATGTCGTTGGAGTCCATGACGCAATCTGGGATTTCTTCCCCTTCGCGGAAGATCCCGGACTGTCTGAGGAGAGCGTCCACAAGGGTGGTTTTGCCGTGATCGACGTGAGCAATGATGGCGACGTTGCGAATGGGAAGACTCATAATGCGTCTGGAACGTTAAACGGATCTAACTAAAGATTTCTTAATAATTGTAGCGCATCAAGTCAAGGGGCGATCGGGCGCGGCTGACAGATTGGAGTGCGATCGTCGGTAAAATCAAGATTATGGAAGCACAACCGAGAGAAATTGAGCGTTACACTACCCCTGACGGCAGAGTTCCTTTCGAGCGGCGATCTTGAGTTTGCCCTGGTGATGAAGGTTGGATACGGGGCGATCGCCGATATTAAGATGAGGGTGCAAGTACGATCGACTTTATGGAAGTACAACCCAGAGATATTCAGCGTTATACCACGCCAGACGGCAAAGTTCCTTTCTCCGAGTGGTTAGACTCCCTGCGGGATCTCAAGGCAAAATTTAAGATTGACCGGCGACTCGATCGAGTTGGGACTGGAAATTTCGGAGATTACCGCTCAGTCGGAGAAGGTGTCTATGAGTTGAGGATAAATTACGGCCCCGGCTATCGGGTCTATTTTGGACAAGTAGAAGAAACAATTGTACTTTTGTTGATAGGCGGGGATAAAAGCACTCAAGAGCAAGATATCCGCAAGGCTAAAACATACTGGACAGATTACAGGAGTTAAGACAATGACAATGCCTAAGAGCTTACCTTATCACCCCTATAAAATTTCAAATCTCAAAGATCCGGCATATTCTGCGGGCTATCTCACAGAGATTTTTGAGGAGGAAGAAGGCGATTTGGAATTAGGAATCATGCGAAAAGCACTTCGAGATGTATTTGAGGCTCTTGGGGAACCAAATATGTCTGCTGAAGATGCTAAATTGCATTTGGAAAAATTAGATGTTTTGTTTTCGGGAGAAGGAAGTGCGACAATTTATGCTTTGGCAAGTTGGCTAAATGCTTTGGGATTGAAGTTATCTGTTGTGGTTGATGAAGGGGATAAAGGGCAAGAGGAAGATTCTGTTGCTGCTGCTGAATTGGCGGAAGTTGGTAATATTTGATTTTGGTCGATCGAGCTTGCTTGAATGTCGTTTATCTTAGTCAGGTAGCAATTGATAGAGGGATTTATTCAATGATAAACAATGACAATTTGATTTCAGCAGTAGGAGTAGATTACAGCAATCGGGAGCATCCCGATTTTGTAAAAGTGCTATCCAGAGAGGATAATAGGTAGAGCGTCAACGGAAGCGTGAACTGCAT
>NZ_JAUBTG010000118.1:0-5351 GCF_036702395.1 Microcoleus sp. D3_18_C2
TGGGATGGGCGTCCCGCCCGTCATGAGTGGACGGGCGGGACGCCCATCCCACTTTCAAGAGTGGAAGTTATTTAATTATCATTCCTAAGTGATTGGGTCGAGAATTAAGCCTGATGTTTTTGATAATTTAAGAACGATCGCACTTTGCTCAATAAAGGGCGATCGCCCTGAAAAATTATTCTTTCCAGTAACGGGTTAAAATCCGCATTACTTCGCCTGCGATCGGGGACGGTAAAGGCGGGCTCCATTCACCAACTTCTGCAAAACCCAAAACGTGCAGCAGATTGATGAGGCTTTCGACTCCTTTGGGAATCCCGCAAATCAACAATCGGATCGGTTGCTTGCCGGTGGGTGCGTCGGGAATTTCTTCGCGCAGGAGTTCGGGAACTGACTTTGGCTGTGATATCATGAGTTTTAACTACACAATAGTCGGAGAGCGATCGCCCTTGAGTTTTCGAGGCCAAGGGGCGATCGCTTTTCCGTTTGTACATCCTCAGCATAGTTCATTTTCTGATTCTAGTAAACTGACAAACTCAAATAATTTACCGTAGCGGTTAATTAAAGGATAGTGAAGGTTGCGGGATGGTAACATCAGCTTGCAAACTCCAGGCTATTAATTGAGCATCAACAGTGGTCATCCGTTGGAAATTGGCAGTTGTAATGGCCGAGCGTAATATCAGCAACAAAGAGTTGGCTGCTTTGGTGGGAATGCACCCAACTTCGTTTTCGAGACTCAAAACCCGCCGTCGCCTCACGAGAATTGACGAATCCACTCTCAATGCTCTGTGCAAAGCGCTAAACTGCCAACCGGGCGATTTAATGGTGTATGAGGAAGACGATCCCGATCGCACTTAAAAAACCGACTGCGATAGTTAGTAGTGTTGACAGCGACGCACCCTACACATTCGTGAAGCGAAGCTATCCCGTAGGGAATCGCACAATTTCCACTGCAAAAACGCGAGCAAACTCAGCGACAAGGATCGATCGCACTCGATCGACCTCAATTCCGGGGATAAACTGCTCTAAACTGCCAACAGGTCGATCGGGAATCCCGCAAGGTACAATTTGCCCAAAGCCTGCGAGATCCGGACAAACATTTAAAGCAAAACCGTGCATCGTAATCCAGCGGCTGACTTTAATGCCGATCGCCCCTAGCTTGCACCCATCCACCCAAACCCCAGTCATACCGGGAACCCGCGAACCCTTCAACCCCAAAACTTCCAGCACCCCCAGCAGCACTTCCTCCAACTGCCGCAAATACCAGTGCAAATCAGGCTGGTGACGGCGCAAATTTAAAATCGGATACCCCACCAATTGGCCCGGACAGTGGTAAGTCACCTCGCCGCCCCGCTCAACTCGGTGAAGTTCCGCCCCAGTTTGGCTTGGGTCAAATTTCAGAAATTCCAGCTTTGCTCCCATTCCCAAAGTGTAAACCGGCGGATGTTCCAGCAAAATCAGGACATCTGGCAAATCAGGCTTGTCGCGGCGTTCTTGCACGAGTTTTTGCTGAATTTCCCAAGCTTGGGAGTAGGGAACTTGTCCCCAATCGAGGAGCAAACAGGGTTGTGCATTTAACTGTTGAGGGATGAGAGGAGAAATCATGCAAAAAAGTCAATAGTGTTATTACGGAATATTGGCGCAGTTTAAATCAAGAATTGTCAACATATAATAAAAGATTTGGAAGATAAGTGTTTTCGAGAATACATAGTGCTACTGTATAAAATATACCGAAGTTACAGAAGGGAGGGAGCTCTATGAAGCTTGTTATCCAGGGTAAAAATATAGAAATCACCGATGCGATTCGCGAGTACGTCAATCAAAAGGTGGAAAAGGCAGTTAGCCATTTTCAAAATTTGACTACAGAAGTGGACATACATCTATCGGTGGCTCGTAATCCCAGGATCAATCCTAAGCAGACTGCTGAGGTGACAATTTATGCTAACGGCAGCGTTATTCGGGCTGAAGAAAGCACGGAAAGCCTGTATGCCAGCATAGATTTGGTTGCCGACAAGATAGCTCGTCAACTGCGGAAATTTAAGGAAAAACGCCACGACAACAAAATCCAGAGTAGTGTTAAAACGGTTACGGCAGTTGAAGAACATCCTGTAGTAGCGGATCTAATTGGCGATCGAACTCCCGAACTTCCTGCTGAGGTGGTACGGACTAAGTATTTTGCTATGCCTCCAATGACTGTGCAACAAGCTTTGGAACAATTGCAGATTATCGATCACGATTTCTATATGTTCCGTAATGCGGAAACAGACGAAATTAACGTACTCTACGAACGCAAGACTCACGGTGGCTATGGAGTTATCCAACCCCGGCACAGCAACGGTAACGGTAATAGCAAAAATGGCAAAACTGCCGAAAGCGCTACATCTGAAAAATCGAGTGTTGCAAAAAGCTAGATAATTGCTGAGTGCTAATTGTTAATGGCTGCAAGTCGTTAGCAAAAAAGGACTAAAGTCCTTACTACGAACCACGAGTTTTTAGTAAGGACTTTAGTCCTTTCTTGGTTTTTTAGAGAATCATGACTGAGGTGCTGACTACGAACAAGTGGTAAAATCTGTCTTTACCAGCTAGCTGTATCTCGCGACTAAATCTTTCGCTGCTTGTCGGTGTTTTTCTACCAAACTCGGCGGGGAAAGCACTTGGGGGCTATCCATATATCTTTGCACCCACAGACTGAATTCGTTCTCTGAGCGATCGGGCAAATCTATCTGATAATTAACATACAGCAGCTTGCCAAAACTGTCCCTGGGCCGTTCCTTAATTTTTTGTCGCGGGTGTCGCAGATATCCCTCTAGACTCCTTGCGCTGTCTGGGGTGTAGAATGGAGGTGAAACTAATTGAATGGAATGTATGCGGAAGTTAGTTTTCTCAGATACAGAAATGTTTTATCGTGAGCTAAAGACAGCCTTGGAGCAAAGTGAGCAAGTTGAAGTTATTACAGACTACGAGCGATATTCAGACCTTCCAGAGAAGTTAAAAACCATTTTTGAGTTACACAAGAACAAATCGGGAGAGTGGGTAAATATAGCTACAGGCGCATTCATCCCTTCTTCTGCTGGAGTTACTACAATTAACTACTCTGCCCTCTATATTTTTGCTGGTGCTGGTGCAGGTGCTATTCTTGGATTTATAGTTGGTGGCCCTGTTGGAGCAGCAGTTGGCGCTGGTATCGGAGCCTTAGCTGGAACTGTTGCTGTTGCGACATCAAGCGGAAGGCATCATGTAGATATAGAAATTGAGGCGAATGGTAAACTCCGGCTTAAGATTAGCCCAATCGATTGAACAACGTGACACTCCCCACTCGCTGGGGAAACTAATTGAATGGAAAGTTTGTTAACTCTGGGGTCAAGTTTGATAATCTGTGTTGGTGATCCCCACTGGCTGGGGAAACTAATTGAATGGAAACTGACCTGCATCGGCGCAATGGTCGCACCAAATTTGTTGGCCCAACTCCCCACTCGCTGGCGAAACTAATTGAATGGAAACGCGCGGCCTGCACTGCGATTTTCGCGCCAATATCGAAGAAACCGGGTTTTTTAGCTAATCTGCTAGATAGCAAATCATTTTCGTAAAAAAACCCGGTTTCTGGCCACCCGCGCGCCACCTAACTTTTAATAGCTTCCAAAGTTTTGAGTGCTTCTGCAACGTGTGCTTTGAAGTCTAACATCGAGTCAAAAATATGCTTGACAATGCCTTCTTTGTCAATGACATAAGTTACTCTACCGGGCATAATCCACAGGGTAGCTGGAACTCCATATAATTGCCGAACTTTGTTGCCAGTATCGCTCAGCAGTGTAAAGGGTAGCTGATATTTGGTGGCAAATTGCTGGTGCGATTGTTGGGTATCTTCGCTAATTCCTATGACTTCTGCGCCTGCGTCTTTGAAGACTTCGTAGCTATCTCGAAAAGCGCAAGCTTGAGTCGTGCATCCGGGTGTGTCGTCTTTGGGGTAAAAGTAGACTATGACGTTTTTTTTACCTTTAAAATCTTTGAGGCTGACTGATGTGCCAGTTTGAGATGGTAAGGTAAAATCGGGTGCGGTGTCTCCTACTTTGACGCTCATGTTTTTTTAACTTAGTAGATCTGTTTGCGTGAAATTTTAACTTTTGTTATTGTACTGTTTTTTTGAGCAATAGTTCGCAGTTGCGATCGCCCGATTCGGGAGTATCTGAGATGTTGCACCATTCTCAATAAGCTTTTTAGGAACAGGCTTTTCGGCCTGTTCCACAAAGAGTGAATTTTCTTGTGGAACAGGCATCTTGCCTGTTAAGCGAGAATTGTGCAAGATGTGAGTTACTACAAAGTTATTTGTTATCTGCCTTTGGTTAAATTTTTTAATTCCCGCCATATTGGAGGAATTTGGCCGGAGTGTGTGCGGGGCTGGGTGAGGATTCCTTGAGTCGGACTGAACAGTAATGATAGCACAAATAATCCCGATGCAACTAAAACTATTGCGGGGCCGGATGGCAAGTTATAAAAGTAGCTGAGATACATTCCGCTAATGCTGGAAATAACTCCGATTATTGCGCCTAAAATCATTACTTGGTGCAGACGAGTGACTAGGAGATAGGCGGTACTTGCAGGTGTAATTAATAGGGACAAGACTAGCACGACGCCAACGGCTTTGAGGCTGGCAACTATTGTGAGGGCGATGAGTACCATCAGTCCGAAGTTGAGCAGGTTTACTGGTAAACCTGTTGCTTGCGCTCCTAATGGATCGAATGTGTAAAATAGCAGTTCTTTGTAAAAGAATACTACAACTAATAAGACTACGGCGACTATGACGGCTGTGTCGATCGCATCTTGGGCGGTAACGCCGAGGATGTTGCCGAAAAGAAAGTGGTTGAGGTCGATTTTGTTGTCTTTTTGGACGATCGTAATTAGGGTGATGCCGAGGGCGAAGAATGCCGAAAATACGATGCCCATTGCGGCGTCTTCTTTGATTGTCGATCGAGCTTTGATCCAAGCTATGATTACTGTACTCAAAACTCCGGCAATGAAAGCGCCGACAAAGATATTTGCTCCGAGGATAAATGCGATCGCCAATCCGGGCAAAACCGAGTGGCTGATGGCGTCTCCGAGCAAGGCCAGCCGCTGTACCATTAGGTAGCTGCCGACGATCGCGCAGACGATGCCGACTAGAATGGCAATTACGAGCGATCGCTGCATGAATCCGTACTGTAACGGCTCAATTAAGGTTTGTATCATAAAATTATAAAATCACAGTTAATTAATGACTAAAAACCAAACTAACCCGGTTTGATCTGAGATGTTGCACCATTCTCAATAAGCTTTTTAGGAACAGGCTTTTCGGCCTGTTCCACAAAGAGTGAATTTTC
>NZ_JAUBTG010000119.1:0-5298 GCF_036702395.1 Microcoleus sp. D3_18_C2
TGTTGATTTTGTAAATCAAATCTTGAGTGTTTACTTATCTTAACATGATTTGGTTTTTTTACGCCTACCTACTTATCTTTTGGACTCTGCGATTTCACGGGCAGCTATTCTTTAACGAGATTTTCTTCGACCTGCACGACGTAGGTCAGACAGCCCATGATAGTATTGTGGCAAATTGGACTGTTCGCGGCACACTGCGGGTTCCCTGGAAAGCTCGGATTTTTTTTAACGGCTACTCTACTTATAAACTGGACAAAGACGGCTTAATTTACGAACATATCGACACCTGGGACAGAGAACCCGGAGAGATTTTAAAGCAGTTTTTCCGCAAGGGAGAGGAGGCGACCCAAGTATAAGCCAAAAAGGTCGATCGCGCCTCGCCATCAGAGCCAGCAACCGAATTAACTTATAATGGCTAAAATAATCATCATCCCTCCGATTCATTTTCTGCTATTTGTAAATTGCTAAAATGATTGTCGCCGTTGATGGATTTTCTGCTATTTGCACTCCTGAAAAATCTCATGGCTGATATTGTCCAGACTGCCACCAATGCAGACTCTTTCAAAACACCCGTGACTGTTATTGAAGCGGCTGGTTTGTTAGATTTATTGCAAACACCGGCACCTTATACCAGCATTGCTTGCAGCATAATCAAACTTGCGGCATCTCTAGATTTAGTAGGGTGATTATGGGCGCACCTTACATTTTAAACTAGAGAAATTACGCAAGTGTCACAATTAGTAAGGTGGGTCAGATCCCAAACCCTCGATCATCCGTCCATCAATCGGTCTGACGCACCCTACAAGTCGATTGAATCGTGACACTTGCGTAATTGCTGAACTAATTATCCGAACCTAAAATCAATCCCGATCGCGCCGGCAGCATCAATTCTAAAAGGCGAGTTTTCCCGTCACCTTTCCAAACAAACTCGCCTTTACCGAACAGCAATTTATCGTGAGGAGATTTCAAACTAGCTGGCTCAAAGCTAATATTAGCTTCTTCGGTCGCGACATTGACAGCAACAACTATTTCCTCATCCCCCAAAATTCTGGCAAAAACGTAAACCGTTCCCTCAGCAAACAGAACTTGGTACGATCCAGTGCGGAGGGCAGCGTATTTGTGCCGCAAAGCTATCAACTGCTTGTGATAATCTAAAACATCAAGTTCCCAGCGAGCTTGTAAGGGGAAACCGCGGCGAGAATCGGGATCGAGAGCACCGGGCAAACCAACTTCATCGCCGTAGTAAATGCTAGGAGCTCCGGGAAAAGTTAACAGCAGCAAAGTTGCGAGTTCGACACTAGCTTTATCGCCTCCTGCAATTGTTAACAACCTCGCAGTATCGTGACTGGCCAACAAATTAAGTTGAGTTAGCTGTATGGGCCACGGGTACATTTCCAAAACCTGCTGAATTTTGTCGCCGTACTCTTTAGCAAAAAGCGGCGGATAGGGATGGTAAGCACGGCCTTCAATTTGAGTTAAATCAACCCTGTCCCCCGCTGCAAAAGCAATAGTCGGTGCAGCAAAAAGATAATTCATCACCCCGTCAAATTGAGTACCGTCGAGCCATTCTGTCGCATCTTCCCAAACTTCCCCCACAATGTAAGCTTCGGGATTAACTGCTTTAACTCGGTCTCGAAATTCCTGCCAAAATCCCGGAGTTTTAATTTCAAAAGGAACGTCCAGCCGCCAGCCATCGACGCCGAATTTAATCCAATATTCGGCGATTTCCATGATGTATTCTCGCACTTCTGGATTGTCGTGATTGAATACAGGAAGGGCTCGATTCCCATCCCAACCGGCATAATTAGCAGGAAAATTGCCGTCGTAAGCAGATAGCGGCCAACCTTCAATTTTAAACCAATCGAGCCAAGGAGAACCGGGGCCGTTTTCGAGGATGTCGTGGAAGAAGAAAAAGCCGCGGCTGGCGTGGTTGAATACGCCGTCGAGGACGATTTTGATGTTGCGATCGTGAGCGGCGTCTAGAAGCTCTTTAAAAGCCGGATTGCCACCCAACATCGGATCGACTTGATAGTAGTCGTGGGTGTGGTAGCGGTGATTGCTGGCCGACTGAAATATGGGGGTGAAGTAAATTGCGTTAATTCCTAAGTCTTGCAAGTAGTCTAGCTCTTCCATCACGCCCCACAAGTCGCCCCCTTTGTAGCCTTGCAGGGTGGGGATTGCGTGCCATTCTTCCCACATGAAGTTTTGCAGCATGCGTTTGCGAGGCTGTTTGCTTTTGGCGAAGCGATCGGGGAATATTTGGTAGAATACGGCGTTTTTAACCCAGTCCGGCGTTTGAATTTGCATACACTTTTTCTAGCTTTTACCGCTTAGGCTACAGTAGCAGAGGTTTCTAGGGTATCTAACTTTTGGTAGAGAATAGACATTTTCTCCCTTTTTGTCGATCGACAAATTGTAAAAAATCACACAAATTTGCAGTCAATCTAAGATGGAAAACTGACTCTACCTAGCAATTTATCGTCCCGACGGGCAGCGCTTCTTGAGTGCTGTGGACTCGGACAAACTCAGGTAACAGAAACGCCCGCTAAAAAAACCGGATCACTCACATTCAAGCAGAACCATGCGAGGAAAGGATCACACAGAGTGTCAATCGATTGCGCGATTTTAGATTTTAAATTTTAGATTTTAGAATTGAAGCATTGACTTGCGCGAGATAAATACGTTCGGCAAGTTACATAGGATACAGGTTTTTTATTTCTGGACGGATGAATCACGTGGCGGGTATCCTGGATTTTCGGTCAGCGGGCGTGGCAGTGAGATCGACTACCTGCCTTAAAAAAGAACAACAGCGCCATGAGCCTCGATCGAGAAATTATGAAAACGGGGAATTTACCCAACAAACTTGTTATTAACAGCCAAAACCCCGAACCTTATTCTTTCCTTAAACTGCCGTTATTTATTGAAAGGTATTTTAACTCACAACTCAAAACTTTTTAAATATCGATTATGGATTGATGGGTATTTTAACTCACCACTCAAAACCCCTAACTCCAGCCCCGCACACAATCCAACTCTTCTAAACCGGGTTTTATAACTCTTATTGAGGGTTTGAAGAAGTATTTGGATTAAACAACCCGGTTTCTGTGTAAGCGACTCAACTCATAACTCAAAACTCAAAACTTCCTTGCTCCCCCCCCTTGTCAAGAAGCCCTCACCATCCGACACTGTACTTGGAGAGTTAATCGACCCTAGGGAGAAAGTTCCTTGAAAAAAGTTTTAGCCATCATCCTCGGTGGCGGTGTAGGCACCCGCCTTTACCCCCTAACCAAATTGCGAGCCAAACCCGCAGTTCCCCTCGCAGGCAAATATCGCCTCATCGATATTCCTCTGAGCAACTGCATCAACTCGGAAATAGTCAAAATCTACGTCCTCACGCAATTCAACTCGGCATCCCTGAACCGTCACATTGCTCGCACCTACCAGTTTTCCGGCTTCACCGAGGGATTTGCGGAGGTTCTCGCCGCCCAGCAAACTCAGGAAAACCCCAACTGGTTTCAAGGGACAGCCGACGCAGTTCGCCAATATCTCTGGCTGCTAGAAGAGTGGGACGTTGACGAATACTTGATTCTTTCGGGCGATCACCTCTACCGCATGGACTACCAGAAGTTTGTGCAGAGACACCGCGAAACCAATGCCGATATCACCCTCTCGGTTTTGCCTATGGACGAGAAGCGGGCCTCGGATTTTGGTTTGATGAAAATAGACGACAACGGCCGCATTGTTTCTTTCAGCGAAAAGCCAAAAGGCGATGCGCTCAAACAAATGCAGGTCGATACTACTAAACTGGGACTGACAGCGCAGCAGGCTCAGGAAAGTCCTTACATTGCTTCGATGGGGATTTACGTCTTCAAAAAAGAAGTTCTGATTAAACTTCTGAAAGAATCTCCCAACCAAACTGATTTTGGTAAAGAGATTATTCCGAATAATGCCAAAGACCACAACGTTCAAGCTTATTTGTTTGACGATTATTGGGAAGATATCGGAACCATTGAGGCTTTTTACGATGCTAACTTGGCTCTGACCAAACAGCCTCAGCCGCCTTTCAGTTTCTACGATGAAAATGCGCCGATTTATACTCGCCCGCGTTTCTTGCCGCCGACTAAGCTTTTAGATACTCACGTGACGGAATCGATTATTGCTGAAGGCTGCATTCTCAAACAGTGCCGGATCGACCATTCTGTGTTGGGAGTTCGATCGCGCATTGAAGCTGGATGTACAATTCAAGACACCCTGGTAATGGGTGCTGACTTCTACGAACCCGACGCCGAACGGCATTCGAGTTTGGACAACGGCGGCGTCGCCCTCGGTATCGGTGCAGATACTACAATTCGCCGCGCGATTGTGGATAAAAATGCCCGCATCGGCCGCAATGTTCAAATAATTAATAAAGACGGAGTGGAAGAAGCCAACCGCGAAAACCAAGGTTTTTACATCCGCAGCGGCATTATCGTAGTCCTGAAAAATGCCACGATTCCTGATGGAACTATCATTTAGTTATTAGTCATTAGTCATTAGTCGTCAGTCATTCGTTTTTTAAGTTAAAATCTGTTACCTGCTTTTCAAGTGACTGATGATAAATAAGTAAATTAGTGACAGATCACCAATGACCGATGACTGATGACTGATGACTAAATTCATTCTTTTTTTTGTTGATTATTAATTCCCACCACTGATGCGAGTTTGTCTAAATACTTGACTTTATTCAAAGGCTCGCGTATTAATAAGCGAGAGTCTCTGTTACTGTCTGCCGCGATACAGATATGTCCGATCGCCTGCGTCTAGCGAATAGCTTATGATTCTTGTATTTGCGCTGGTAGCACGACTGACAAATGCGCTGCCCGTTTCTGAGTACCACAGCACTCTCGGAACTATCTTTCCAATCGTCGCAGCAGCCACAAGGCCAACTTAGCAAATAATTCATAATGTTAGCACCCTAGTAGCGTTAAAAGCTTATCGCTATACTATTCTATCTTAATGTTTTATAAAAATGTGTGATTTAGCTAACAGACAGCAAAGAAATTATGTTATATTAGTTGGATTTAAATCTATTCAGAGGTTGTAAAAATAAAATTTTATAGGACGGATCTGGGGTGAATAAAAAATATCTAGGAATTTTGTGGAAGAACGGCGCAATTTAGGGTATTATATAGTCACAATTTAGAAACCAGATTTGACCGAACTTGCTGATGAAAACCTGCTAAGGAATGAGAATTAAATAACTTTCACTCTTGAAAGTGGGATGGGCGTCCCGCCCGTCCTTTTTGGACGGGCGGGACG
>NZ_JAUBTG010000120.1:0-5213 GCF_036702395.1 Microcoleus sp. D3_18_C2
GGTTCCGGCGCAGGGACGGGTGGTGTTGGTGTTGGTGGTGTGGGTGTTGGTTCCGGCGCGGGTGTTGGTTCCGGCGCAGGGACGGGTGGTGTTGGTTCCGGCGCGGGCGCGGGTGTTGGTTCCGGCGCAGGGACGGGTGGTGTTGGTTCCGGCGCAGGGACGGGTGTTGGTTCCGGCGCAGGGACGGGTGGTGTTGGTTCCGGCGCGGGCGCGGGTGTTGGTGTTGGTTCGTTCAGGGGAATGGCAGAGACAGTAGCGCTGGCGGGGCTGGTAGCGCCCTGGTTGTCTGTAGCGCTGTAGGTGAAATTTGCTGTTGTAAAGTTGGCTGTGGATTGGAAAAATAATTGGTTAATGTCAGCAGGTGTCAGAATTTGACCGGCGCGGATAATCCTGCCGCCGGTTTCGGGATTGCCTAAAAATATCAGCCCTTCATCTGCTGGTGGGACGGTGTTGATCGTGAAAGATGCGATCGACCCGTCTGGATCTGTGCCGCCTAGTCCTGCGATCGCCACAGTGCTGCTGGGGGCGATTTCGAGGTTGACGTTGTTAGCTACTGGCGGTTTGTTGGGCTCCGGCAGCACCGCCGAGACAGTAGCGCTGGCGCGGCTGGTAGCGCCCTGGTTGTCTGTAGCGCTGTAGGTGAAATTTGCTTTTGTAAAGTTGCCTGTCGATTGGAAAAATAATTGGTTAATGTCAGCAGGTGTCAGAATTTGACCGGCGGTGACAATCGTGCCGCCAGTATCGGGATTGCCTAAAAATACCAGCCCTTCATTTGCTGGTGGGACGGTGTTGATGGTGAAAGATGCGATCGACCCGTCGGGGTCGCTTCCTCCCAGTCCTGCGATCGCCACAGTGCTGCTGGGGGCGATTTCGAGGTTGACGTTGCTAGCTATCGGCCGTAGGTTGGCGGGAGTCGGAGTCGGAGTCGGTGGGAGTGGGGGAGTCGGAGTCGGCGCAGAGGCGATGCTGGTGGTAACAGTTGCGACGGAATCGCTGCCGTTATTGTTGCCGGGATTCGGGTCATTAGTGGTTGAGGTACTTCTTGCCGTGTTGCTGACAGTGCTGGTCGCGGGGACTGGGAATGTGACTCTCCGGCTGACGGTCACGCCGTCAGCTAAGCTGGCAATGGGCGGAAAGCTGACAATGCCTGTGTCAGGGTTGTAAGTACCGCCGTTGGATGCTGTGACGCCCGTTAAACCGGGAACGATGCTGTCTGTAACGGTGATGTTGGTGGCGGTACTGGGCCCTCTGTTTTCGGTGAGAATGGTGTAGGTGACAGTCGAACCCGCGATCGCAGTAGCGGGCCCGGTTTTGAGCGTCACTACATCGGCGCTATCGGCGATCGTAGTGGTGACTCGCGCTTCGGGGCTGCTGCCGTTGTTGTTGGCAGGATTGGGGTCTGGACTCGTTGAGGTGCTGCTAGCAGTGTTGGTGATGGGGCCACCGGTGGCGGGAACTGCGAAACTGACG
Organism: Microcoleus sp. D3_18_C2; assembly: GCF_036702395.1. Lineage (NCBI taxonomy): Bacteria > Bacillati > Cyanobacteriota > Cyanophyceae > Oscillatoriales > Microcoleaceae > Microcoleus > Microcoleus sp. D3_18_C2. The sequence goes on from NZ_JAUBTG010000120.1 coordinate 1,471, forward strand.
GTTCTGTTTGTGCTGGCTGCGCTGGCTAGGGATGGGATCGCCGTCCAAGTCACAATACCTGTAGTTGCGTTGTAACTTCCGCCCTCGGAGACGCTGACTCCTGTTAAGCCCGGAACAATGCTGTCGGCGATCGCCACATTGATTGCCGCACTCGGCCCACTGTTGGCTGCCGTAATTGTGTAGGTGACAGTCGAACCCGCGATCGCAGTAGCGGGCCCGGTTTTGCGCGTCACTACATCGGCGCTATCGGCGATCGTGGTGGTGACTCTTGCCGACGGGCTGCTGCCATTGTTGTTGCCGGGATTGGGGTCATTAGTGGTTGAGGTGCTGCTAGCAGTGTTGGCGACGGTGCCGCCGGTGGCGGGAACTGCGAAACTGACGGTTCTGTTGGTGCTGGCTGCGCGGGCTAGGGATGCGATCGCCGTCCAAGTCACAATACCTGTAGTTGCGTTGTAAGTTCCGCCGTCCGACACGCTGACTCCTGTTAAACCAGGAACAATGGTGTCGGCGATCGCCACATTGGTTGCCGCACTCGGCCCACTGTTGGCTGCCGTAATTGTGTAGGTGACAGTCGAACCCGCGATCGCAGTAGCGGGCCCGGTTTTGCGCGTCACTACATCGGCGCTATCGGTGATAGTAGTGGTGACTCGCGCTTCGGGGCTGCTGCCGTTGTTGTTGCCGGGATTGGGGTCTGGGGTAATCGAGGTACTGCTAGCAGTGTTGGCGACGGTGCCACCGGTGGCGGGAACTGCGAAACTGACGGTTCTGTTGGCGCTGGTTGCGCTGGCTAGGGATGGGATCGCCGTCCAAGTCACAATACCTGTAGTTGCGTTGTAACTTCCGCCCTCGGAGACGCTGACTCCTGTTAAACCAGGAACAATGGTGTCGGCGATCGCCACATTGGTTGCCGCACTCGGCCCACTGTTGGCTGCCGTAATTGTGTAGGTGACAGTCGAACCCGCGATCGCAGTAGCGGGCCCAATTTTACGCGTCACTACATCAGCGCTATCGTTCGTAATAGTGGTCGTGACTCTCGCATCCGGGCGGCTGCCACTGTTGTTACCGGGTACGGGATCGATCGTGCTGCTGCTGCTGAATACACTATTTGTAATAGGGCCGAGTGTAGTTGGGGTCGTAACAGTTACGGTGCGGGTGGCTGTGGCCCCAACAGGTAAATTCGGAATACTCCAGGAAACCAGTCTCGTTGTCGGGTTGAAAGTGCCGTTGCCGTCGGCACTGCCAAATACTGCCCCGACGGGCAATTGATCTTCAACCACCACGTTTTCGGCGGCGTCCGGGCCGTTATTTACCGTCGTAATTGTGTAAGTGATGCTGCTACCCGGTGCCGCTGCCGCCGGGCCTGTTTTCGTTGAGGCAACATCTGCTGTAGTAAGCGGCACGTCTATAGTTTGGATCGACAAAGTGCGAACGTCGTGAATATTTGTTGCGGCTCCCGTTGAACCAGCAAAACCAAATTTGAATGTTGCCGGGATTGGCCCGTTTAAGTCCTCTAAATTGGCAATGTCGATAATAGTCTCGCCCTGATCTGTAAACAAACCATTATTGTTGAGATCAAAGTTAACAGTGAGACGGTTTGGCGTTGCAGAAGTGGGGGGTTGCAAAATAATTTGAACTCTTCTTCTGGCTTCTTCGCGACTGCTGGTAATGGCATTGTTCGGCCCGTTTGGAGGCAGAGGATTTACGGTATCGGGAATATTATCTATTCCCTGCGGCACAAACGTAGAAGTTAAAAATTGATATTGCGTAACTTCGCTACCTCGAAGCGTTACCGAATCTCGTCTAATTCCCCCCGGAAGTCCGCCTACCCGCCCTTGAGTTGTAGTTGAGAAATTTCCGAATTCATCCAATCCAATTCCTAAATAACCTCCCCGTAAACCGGACTGATTTGTATCTGTATTTTGCGCGTAGCCGAGAGAACCTCCATAGCCTCCAGCTACTGTTGGCGTCACAGTACCGTCAATTAAAAAGAAACTTATGCCGTCCCCTGTCTGCCCTGCTAAATCAGGACGATCAGGACGTGTAGTGCCGTCGTAGGCAAATATATCGAAGACAATTTTAAGACCGCTGTTGACAGGAACCTGACTGTTATAGATGACAAAAGTAGATTGGTCAAAAGTTCTTGTAGTTAATCTCAACGCCCCGCTGCCAACCGGGTCTATGTTCAAGCCCGGAAAACTCTCTGTTCCGGTTCCTGCTGTTAAAGCTGGAGCATCTGAAATGCCTGTTACCCCAGAGATCCAAGGCCCGATTAGACTTGCATCTTGAAAACTTTCATCCACTAAATTAATGAGGACAGCGCTGTAATTTTCCTGGGTGTTTGTTTCAAAGGCTATTGCTGTTTTTACTCGTCCTGCTGTAACATTTAATTGCCAGTTTCCTCCTAATTTGGCACTACCAATTAGATTTTTGGAAGCCGCTATATTTGCGCCTGTTAATTCTCTCAGCTTCCGCACGAAAGCAATCCCGGATTTTCCAGCCCCAACCTTACACGATAATAATAAAATATCGGCTTTTTCGCTTAAGGCATTTCGCCACTGCTGCAAATGCCGATCGTACTTTGATAAGTTTTCATTCGTCAGTAAAGTTGACCCCAGTTGCACGGAAGCTTCATTGCCGTGAGCAACAATCTGAAGGCTGGCAATTAAACTGCGTTTAGCTAGAATCTCCGTAATTTGTTCTACTCCGTCCAGAGTTCGATCGAGGACAATTATCTCTGTCCCTGGTTTGACTCCGCTGGCAAGATGCTGATAATTCTCTACCCTCGGATCGATGCAAACTAAATGTTTTGTATGTGTAGTCTTGACGCCCCGAGTCGCTTTTGTTAAACCGGAAATATCGAGCGCCATATCACCCACTAACGACGGCCCACTCCAAGAACTTTTTATGCAGTAAGTGTAGCGGCGATCGCAACTTGATTGGTGAATTGGCGAAGAGTAGTTGCACCCTAAATGTTTCATGAGTTACATAGCTCCTTGATCTATTAACTTTCAATCTTCAGTGGTAGATATTATTGTTAATTGCTAATGGGAAATTTCTAACTGCTCATTTCTCGATTTCGCATAGTTAACAAGTTATTTTTACTTCGTTTTTGTTTGGATCGACATCTTCCCAAAGTAGCAGTTCGCTCTATTTCGCTGGTAAATCAGGTTTTTTTTTCGCCAATTCAGACGTGAGCCTAAATTATTTTGAAATGAAAAAAATTAGCACAATCTACGATAAATTACCGTAAAATTAGATATTTTTTACCTAAAAGTAGTTGACAGCTTTGTATTTTGGTAGTATCAAAGGGGTTAATGTATGCGATTTTTATTACGACTCGAGTTTTTATCAAACCCAATTTGATCGATCTCAATCAGCCGACTCTCAAATCATCTATATGATACTCAAGAAATGGTTATATTTTTTGTAGTTTTAAACTTTTTTTGTTTTGTTTTTCATGACCAAATGACTCAATAAAAACCCTTTTTCTGGTTATTATTGAGTCGAATAACCCCCAAAATCTCCAAATTACTATTTTTTATGCTACATTCAAAAACTCGGTTTATCAAATAAACCGAGTTGCTAAAAGCATAGGAAAAAATGCAGCATATTTAATGCGCTTTGGTCTTAAGGAGAAAGAGTGAGAAAATCCCGATTACTCAGCAAATTATCAGCGCCAAAAACCTGAGCCAAAACCTCCCCAGTCGCCGCAACTTGTAGCAGTGTGCTATTGGCAGTCGAAT
>NZ_JAUBTG010000121.1:0-4361 GCF_036702395.1 Microcoleus sp. D3_18_C2
CGGAATGAAGCGAAAGTTTCACGTTCCGTTCTGAAGGAGAGGTAGGGGTAGAAATGCCCCTATCGACTCTAACTACCAGAAGCACTCTTGAAGTTGGGCCTTACCCCTACTTCATGAACGAATTATAGCAATCCTAAGTGATTTTCTAGAACCGTAACATCTGAAAGTCTTGCTATACAACAAGTCTAGGCAGACAAGAGGGCGTTGTGTTGTGAGACTCAGATCGGATTGCTATAGTAGTGGATCTTCACCCATACTTCAAGCAGCTTCCCAACTCAAACTTGTCTGTGAACAAAGCGTTAATCCAGTCTTAGCAGTCTTAGACGCCCGAATATGGCAATGCAAATTGGGTACTGGCGCAAGCAGACATTCAAGCTGATTGCTTAATGAGACTCCGAAAGAATGCCTGGAAAGTGGTCAGCACCACCAGCATATAGTGGCCGCGGCAGACCACGAAAACACGGGCAAAAAATGAGGCTGAATGACCCAACCACATGGCTCGAAGCGGATGCTGTGATTGAAATTGACGAACATCCACAGTTGGGACAAGTCCGAGTCAGTCAATGGCTTGACTTGCATTTTTATCGTGCCGCTGAACACAGAGTCAATTTAATCCTCGTCGAAAGAATGAAGCCCATGTCAAACGGTCAGCCGTTTCCACCCTTATGGTTGGCCTGGGTGGGAGAACGAACTCTACCCTTAGAAACAGTCTGGTTTAAGTATTTACGACGCTTTGGAGTGGATCATTGGTATAGATTTGTCAAGCAACGATTACACTGGACATTGCCTAACCTAAGAACTCCCGAACAATCCGAGCGTTGGAGTGATTTAATGCCGCCCCGGAGTTGGCAACTCTGGCTAGCTAGGGATTTAGTGGTTGAGAATGTATTACTGCAGGCAATCTGCTACAACCAATTTAACCCCTGGACGTGTTGCCCAATCAATGTTGTAGATTTTAGTTCAATGTCACTGAAAAAGTCTCGATCGCAAGGCCTGTTTACCTTTTAAGATAGAGCGAGGTTCCTGCATTCGAGGATACGGCTTTGGCCTGTGTTTCAACACCCGAGGTTCGGAACGCTCAGGTCGTATCGTGAGTAAATTAGTTGCCACCTGCGACAACAGAAATTGATGCCATTGTCGCTGTTGGCGCTTTCCTGTAGTTGCCAACAGCGTCAATAACTGATTAAACTGCTGCCTTGTTGATTGGAAGGAGATTTGAAAAGCTGTATGTTCTGATGAAGATACTGACTGCCACATAATGGTACGTAATAAAGTGTAAGCCAATAAGTGTATCCAGATTTCCTTTCTGACCATTGCCGGAGTTTTAGCTGTTAACATCTCCATTTTCAAAGTTGTTTTAAGATGACGGAGACTGACTTCAGCAGCAGACCACCGCAGCCCGTATAACTGAGTTAATTTGTGAACAGTGTAGCGTTTGGCGTCCAGTAACGTTGTGACTACAATAATACGCTCGTCTCGGAAGCCACGGTGTTGAATTCGCTCTTCAGACTTCCCGAACAATGAAATTAGATGGTAATTCCTCGAATTCCTCATTACTCATGTGTTTGGGACACTGTTGAGGCTTATTCCAGACTACTTGATGGTCGCCAATTCCCAACTTCTTGCCCCGCCCTTAAGTCAGTTTTACGGAGATGATTTTTCCGAAAAACAGCGTCGGCTCCCTGCTGTTTTACCAAAACTAAATCGACATAATTGCCGTAAGCTCGATCAGCTAATATCACATCGTCGGGAACTATAGTTATTTCAAATAAGTATGAGACACTCTTCATGCACAATAAGCACGAATAACTTCATCAAGAGATGTGTTAGGAGACGCATACATTTTAGCTCTCTTTAATGCACTAAAATCATGCTCAATATCATTTAAGTCAGGAGAGTATTTTGGTAAAAATATTATCTGATGACCTGCCTCCTCAACCAATAGTCTAATGACCGTCTTACGATGAATGGGTGCATGATCCATAATCAATATAGATGGACTGGTTAAATCTGGTAACAGATATAAAGATAACCATCCTTCAAATCCTTCTGCATTCAAACTACCCATAAAGAGCATTGGTGCAATTAAGTCCTTCTTTCCTTTTCTTCTTCCTGCTACTAAATTTTCTCTTTTCCCCGTTTTCCTGGTATGAGCGCCATAGACTTTCTTTCCTCTTTTTGCCCAGGCCTAGACAGAACCTTCAAATTCCTCAAATCCTGACTCATCAATGAATACAAGACTTTTGCTGCCATAAATTTTAATTAATTGTCTCAGATTTCTCTAATATTTCATTCTTTCTTCTCGATTTCTTTCTTTATAGCGAAGTTCTTTTTTTTTTGTAATTTTCAATTTTTTTAAGGCATAGCAGATGGCACTCGGTCTGACGGAGAAAGTTTTTGCTCTTTCTACTAATCTTGCTTCCGGATTTTTTTCAACATCTTTTTTGAGGGCTTCCCAATCTAGCTTTCGTTGACGGTGAGTGACCTGAGTTGGTCGAAGGTCTTCCCTACCGGCGCGATCTATAAATTGTTGCTCTTCCTAACTTAAATATGGCGGCAGCTTTCGTTATACTCCCTCCATTTTCCACATAATTGACTACTTTTTGTCTGAGGTCTAGACTGTAAGCCATTTTTTTCTAATTAACTATTTTTATCGATTTTATCATGATCTTGCCTCTGTCTCACATTTATTTGAAATGACTATAAATTCGCATATAACAGGCGACTCATTACAATCTCACTCATCGTCAATGAAGCAATACCAGCCGATACGACTGCACCTGTGAGCAATGAAAAGAGCACTACCACTTTGGCGATGGGAAATCCACACCCAGTTTTTTGATTGCTGTGTTGCGGATACTCAGCTTGATTGGCAGCAGTATCACTCATCAACACGGTTGTGCCGGCGAGATCCCGCACCTGTCGTCCACACCATTGCTGTAGGCGAGGAACTTGCTTTTCTAGTGCCTCTGCCACTACAGGTACTAACTGTTGGACAAGTCTTTCAGGTAGTCGTTGACGAGCTTTACTGTATGCCCCAGTGTCTGAAGAAGGAGGCACCACTCCAGCACCACTGGGCCAGGTACTCATCCGTTTTACTGCTTGACTCAAACTTTTGTCTGGATCTAGTACCTGAGATATCATCGCCCATAAGGTAACTATCGGCGTATAGACGCTGTTGTAGTATCTGAGATTCTCCTTCGCCAGAAGCTCTTTGACTGTAGAGTCTGGTAGCAATTCTTTCCAGGGTAAGGCAACACTCTGTAAAAATTGTTGCTTGAGAATAGACGCACGATTGGGCATACTAGAGAGAGATATTTTGGTTTGTAAGGCAATTATCTATGCAGAGCTTGCCTTACAGATTTTTTTTTGCTCACTTTTTCAGTGCCATTGGATTTTAGTTGACATTGGTACTCCCGCGAAAATGCCTAAACAGAGGGGAAAATCCCCTGGTTGGGAAAAAGGAAGGGTACGAACCAAGGCACCGTCCTATCCCACTGTGAAAAAACGGGTTTCTCGACGCAAAAAGTCTTCAAGATTAGTTATTTAATCTTCTTCCTCTTGAGTTTTTGAGTAACAGCTTGCCGGATATTCAAAGGCAGCTACTTTTGGCTGCAATCATTTTTTAGTCTAAACTACAGGAAAAAAAGAAGGTTCACAAATACGAAGAGCATGGTAGAATATAAAGCATGACGCAAAAAACATCTGCTGACCAATTAGTAGAGACCTTACTGCAAAGCATTGAGCCATCTGCAATTGCTGACGAATCATTACGTCGTACAGTGTCCATATTGCTGAACCTTGTAGAGCAATTACAAGCAGAAACCAGAGAATTACGAGCAGAAAATCAAAGATTAAAATCCGAAAACAATCGCCTGAAAGGAGAACAAGGCAAACCAGAGGTCAAAGCTAATGGAGCGAAAAAGTTAAAAGAGAACTACTCATCGGAAAAAGAGCGAAAAGCACCCAAAAAGCACATTAAAAGTAGTAAAAATGCTCTGGTCAAAGTTGACCGATCAAAAATCCTGGAGTATCCTGAAGCAGAACTACCATTCGATGCAGAATTTAAGGGCAGGGTAAACGCATCTTAATTTCAGCCTAAAACATGATAAGATGAAGTATTGGGCTAAATCAAGTGCGTAATTAGGTGCGATCGATGGCGAAAGGGTTTACTTCGACTTTAACTGCCCAACAAAAAACAATAGGTGTATCGAACCCGACACACTTATTGAACGCTTGTTTTTTAAACCATTTTGGAACCTTGACCGATCCAAGAATAGAAAGAAGTAAGCAGCATTTATTAATAGATATTGTAGCAATTGCGATTCTAGCTGTCATCAGCGGTGCAGATGGATGGGAAG
>NZ_JAUBTG010000122.1:0-4294 GCF_036702395.1 Microcoleus sp. D3_18_C2
GCCCGTCCAAAAAGGACGGGCGGGACGCCCATCCCACTTTCAAGAGTGGAAGTTATTTAATTCTCATTCCTTAGTGTAATCTCATATTAAACATGATATAATAAAGAGTTAGCCTTTTGAGGCTCCAGACGTTGCGCTGCTAAAATTAGTAGTCAATATTACAGTTGCTATTATACAAACTCTGTCAACATACGTCTGCTGTAGCGTCTACCACATTTTAACTGAATTATGACTGACTCAATTCGCTTCCTCATGTGTGCTCCCGACCACTACGATGTGGATTACGTGATTAATCCGTGGATGGAGGGAAATGTCCACAAATCATCGCGCGATCGCGCCGTCGAACAGTGGGAAAAACTTTACCACGTCCTCAAAGACAACGCCGTGGTAGACCTCGTACCGCCCGAAAAAGGCTGGCCGGATATGGTGTTCACCGCCAACGCAGGCTTACTTTTAGGCAATACCTTCGTCCTCAGCCGTTTCTATCACAAAGAACGCCAAGGCGAAGAACCCTATTTCAAAGCATGGTTTGAAAGCAAAGGTTTCACCGTGCACGAACTCCCGAAAGACTTGCCGTTTGAGGGCGCTGGCGATGCTTTACTCGATCGCGAAGGACGCTGGTTGTGGGCCGGCTACGGCTTCCGTTCCGAACTCGACTCGCACCCGTTACTAGCAAAATGGCTCAACATAGAAGTGCTTTCGCTGCGTTTAGTTGACGAACGTTTCTATCACCTAGACACCTGTTTTTGTCCTCTGACAGGCGGCTATTTGCTCTACTATCCAGCAGCATTTGACTCGTACTCCAACCGCTTAATTGAAATGCGAGTTGCGCCGGAAAAACGCATTGCTATTGAAGAAGCCGATGCCGCAAATTTTGCCTGCAATGCCGTCAATATTGACAAAGTTGTGGTAATGAACAAGGTTAGCGAAGCCTTGAAAACGCGCATTACTCAGGCCGGTTTTCAAGTAATTGAAACGCCGATGAGCGAATTCCTGAAAGCTGGCGGCGCCTGTAAGTGTTTGACGCTACGGGTAACGGAACCGTTGCAAGAAGATCGATCGGCAAATGTGATGGTAGAAAGCCGCACAATTCGCATGGAAGGTCACTTGCTGGATGCGGGTTTAATCAGCCGTGCTTTGGACTTAATTGTCGATCTCGGTGGCAGTTTCCAAGTGCTCAATTTCAATCTGGGAGAGCAGCGGCAAAGTACATCATCTGCCGACGTTAAAGTTTCGGCTCCTTCCCACGATGTGATGGAAGAAATGATGGGAATGCTGATTGACTTGGGTGCAGTGCCGCCACCACAAGAGATTTGCGACGCTATTTTAGAACCGGTAGTGCAAGATGGCGTTGGCCCGGACGACTTTTATGTTAGTACGATTTATCCCACGGAAGTGCGGGTAAATGGTCAGTGGGTGAAAGCGCAAAATCAGCGGATGGATGGTGCTGTTGCTATTACTGAAACCGCTGATGGCCCAGTGGCTAAATGCAAATTATTGCGCGACTTAAAAGTAGGAGAAAAAGTCGTTGTTGATGTGGTCGGCATCCGCACCATCCGCAAAACAGAATCGCGGGAACAGCGCAATTCTCAAGAATTCAGCTTTATGTCGGGCAGCGTTTCTAGCGAGCGCCGCGTAGAATTGGTGGTGGAACAAGTAGCGTGGGAATTGCGCCAAATTCGCGATCGCGGTGGCAAAGTTGTAGTTACGGCGGGGCCTGTTGTTATCCACACCGGCGGTGGCGAACATTTAGCACATTTGATTCGCGAAGGTTACGTACAAGCGTTGTTGGGCGGAAATGCGATCGCAGTTCACGACATGGAACAATCGAATATGGGAACCTCTTTAGGGGTTGACATGAAACGCGGTATTGCTGTGCGCGGCGGACATCGGCACCACTTGAAAATAATTAACAGTGTGCGGCGTTACGGGAGTATTGCAAAAGCTGTTGAAGCAGGCTTGGTTACTAACGGTGTGATGTATGAGTGCGTCAAGAACAATATACCCTTTTCTCTTGCCGGTTCGATCCGCGATGACGGCCCACTTCCCGACACGCAAATGGATTTAGTTAAGGCTCAAGAAGAATATACTGAGCTGTTACGCGGTGCGGATATGGTGTTAATGCTGTCGTCTATGCTGCACTCAATTGGTGTGGGAAATATGACGCCGGCTGGTGTGAAGATGGTCTGTGTGGACATTAATCCGGCGGTGGTGACGAAATTGAGCGATCGGGGTTCGATCGAGTCTATTGGAGTTGTTACCGATGTGGGATTGTTCCTAAGTTTGTTGGTGAATCAATTGGATAAATTGACCAGCCGCCATCATGTAGCTCAATCTGTGTAGATTCGGCGGTTGAAACCGCTTCTTGTCAAAACAAGTCAAAATCTGTACGCCAACCCACAAGCCCGCCGGGGGTTAAAAACCCCCGTCTCATAGCGAAAGTCCTCTAAAAGAGGACTGAAAAATACATTTTTTACAAGCATTTTAATGTTTTTTTCCAGTCGGTTTCAACCGACTTTCGCTATGAGACAGGGGTTTTCAACCCCTGGCGTACCAGGGGACAAAACCGATCGCTCACCGTGGCGTAAAGGCATAAAAACAGATCGCTCCTTGCCAAATTTGCCACAAACTATCTCACCTTTATATCGCGATCGAAAACCCGGTTTCTTGAGTGCGATCGCCCGTCCTCTCAAATCAAGGTAGAAACCGGGTTTTTGCCATGATAAATATTGCCTCTCACCCACAATACCCAAAAAAACGCTTGAGTACGATCGCCCGCTAATTTTGTGCGTGGGGCATCAATAATACTGGCTAGCGGCCACAGGTAACGTTGCTCGTTATATTTTTTTCAAAGGTTAAAATTCCCAGTCATCGCTGCTGTATCCGCTGAAGTTCTTGCTGAACATTTTTGAGGCGAGACATCATGTACTCAAAGCTTTCTCTATCTCCTTGAGCATTATAAAGGTTGGCTGCTGTTTGCCAGTCGGCAACTGTTGCTCTAATATCTTTTAAGTTAAGACGAACAGTACCCCGAATGCGGTAAGCATCAGCATAATTAGGTCGAATGCGGATGGCATTATTGCAGTCTCCAAGTGCAGCAGGATAGTCCCCGATCAGAAGTCGTGACAAACATCGGCTTTGGTGTGCTTCAGCAAAATTAGGATTGATTTTGATAGCTTGGGTGTAGGCTTCAATTGCTCCTTTATAGTCTTTGTTATTAAAAAAGTCGTCACCCCTTGTATAGAAGTCTGTGGAACTCGCTTGAGATATAATAACTATGGGAGCATGGCTAGACGCAGCATTAGGGGTTATACCTATTGTGAGTGGAATTACCACGATGGTGATAGCTTGGTATAGAAAATTCATGATTAAATTGATGGGTGTATGTAAGTATATTGATCGCATTTTTAAGCTTTTTATCCTTTCGGTTCGGGCGATTTATGAAATAAAGAGGATAGATTTTAATTCCCCTTAGTCGCTAGAGTCCCAATCCTCAATTTTAACTTCCAGTCCACCCATAAAACTTACTCCTAACGAACTTTTAACAATGGATTCGTTGATAGCAACTGATTGACCCGGCTGTAAAGTTTGATTAATGATGACCGGCTTCGTGTAGAGAATTGTATTGCCTTTACCGATCTGAAGATCCGGGATACCAATCTTAATGGGTCTACTGCTGCGGTTCGTGATTTTACCTGTTACCCTAACCAGGTATGGATTGTCGGTGGATTGTACCCTCAAACCAGTGGCAATCAAGGGGTTTTGATTTCGTTCTATTGCCTTTATAGCATCGTCTATCCGTCCTCTCTCACATAGTGGCTCAAGGGATATGTGGTTGCCCGTTTTGGGATCTGTCCAGAAACAGCCCGGATACTCTTGAGCGATCGCACCGCTGTAACCCAAAGGCAAAAACGGAATTACGACAGCAGAAAGGGAAGTCGCCACACGCAGAAGTTTAAGTCTGGCCATAACACTTGGTTCCTTGAGCTTTTCTAGTGTATTGAGTGCTCAGCCTACAGCTTTTTTCTTAGAACCGATCAGCGTCAGCGCTTTGAGAATTCTCTCGAATAGCCTTTTGCTTACAGCTACCGCTTTATGTCAAGCTCATCTTTATCACTCCTCCACATACTATAGCGATCGCCCCTAAGCTGAAAAGCGGGAAAAGACGGATCTTTCTAACCTTTGAGTTATAAGTCGGAAAAAGACGGATCGAGGCGGTTAACGGGACTTAAACAAATTTTAAGCCCAAACAAAGCCTAAACTGGCTTTATAAGCGGAGAATACGTCCCAATTT
>NZ_JAUBTG010000123.1:0-4168 GCF_036702395.1 Microcoleus sp. D3_18_C2
GGTTTTTAGCTGGCATTTTTGTATATATTGATTAAACTCATTTTTTATGATACCCTATTTAAAGGCACAACAGCTTAGCACTTAACATCAGGAATTGCAGTTTTTGAGAAGAACCTCCGCGCTCGTCTACTGCCAATTTTAAGCGGCGAATTAAGCTAGCCATGTTAGCTCCGTAAACTCCGTTAAAAGTGTGAGCTTCATCTAGGACAATATAGCGGAGGCGACTTAAAAAATGCTGCCAAGGCTGACTCCAGTGAACGCCTTTCAGCGCATAGTGAATTAACTCTGGTGTGGCGGTGATTATGCTAGGATTTGCAGCTAATAATTGTTCTCTGGTTTTGGGAGGAGTATCCCCAGTTAAAAGGGCAAGGCGCGGGCGCGCAGGCTCAGGAATCAGTTGGAGCAAATCGGCAAGTTTTTGACTTTGGTCGGCTGTTAAAGCTTTCAAGCCATAAATAGAGAGTGCAGTAAATTGATGTTGGAGAATGCCCTCTAAAATAGGCAAGTACGCACTTAAAGATTTGCCAGAAGCTGTTGCTGTGCTGAGGATGACATCTTTGCCCTGGCGCACGGCTTTGAGTGTTTTAATTTGGTGCGAATAAAGCTGTTGAATGCCTTGGCTGTGCAAAGCAGAAATTATTGAAGGCGGCAAGTCTTGAGGAATTTTGTAGAGCTTAGGAGTTGTAGCAGTCGCGATTGTCTGATAAATAACCTCTTCGCCTAAAAACTCACACAAATCGGCTGTTGCAGTTGGCTGCAAATGGCTTGCTTCTGGGAAGTTATTTTGGTGAAAATCATGTCGGGCTATTAGTTGGGAAAGAAGGTTGATATAATTGGGAGGCATTGGTCACTCTATGAATGAATCTTTTCTCTCTTACTACCGATAGGTAGGAAAAAGAACGAGAGAAGAAATTAATAAAAAAACTGGGAGTCGGACTGATTTTGGTAGCAATTATGGGTTTGGGTTCAGGAACCAACAAAGCGGTAGACTTCCACCTCACTGCGCGATTACAACGAGCTAATTACACTTCTCTGTCAGTAGTTGTTTTAAGCGTTCGGCCACTGCACCAATCAACACCTTCTTGCGTCTAGCTGGAATCCAAATAAAATGGTATCTAATAAGCGTTACTGATGTAATCTTTAGTCTGTATTTATCTTGCATATTGATTGTCGTTAAGTCGTCAACATCTACAATAACCTCGTACAATAACCTCGTACAATAATTTAAGGAGGTGGTGCAATTTGCTTTTAAGCTTCAAATACAAACTTAGACCTAATCAGCAGCAATCCCAAAAACTAATCCAGTGGCTCGATATGTTGAGAGCGAATTACAATTGGTGCTTGCGTGACAGGATTGATGGTTGGCATCAGCAGTTTATTTGCGGTGATTATTGCGACTTGAGGACTCAGGTAGAAATAACGCCTTTGACTTGCGGTATTACTAAAGGAACCCAACTCGCCAACCCCTGGAAGGAGGGCGGCGGTAAAGCCCAAAAAGAAGGATATAAAGATACATCTCCTAAGCGGTCAGCATCATTAATGCAAGATGCAAATCTGCAAGAGTTAAAAGAGGCAAGACCTTGGTATCAAAGTATTGATATTGGAGTATTGCAGTCAATTCCAGCCAGAGTTAATGAATCCTTTAATAAGTTTTTTAAGGGCGCAGGGTTTCCGAAGTTTAAGCGCCGTCACGATTTCAAATCGTTTAGCTACAAACCAGGAAGAATCAAGATTAAAGGTAACAAAGTTTACCTCCCTAAAATTGGGTGGCTGCGTTTCTACAACTCTCGCGTTATCCCCGAAGGATTTGAGATTAAAACCGTAACCATCAGACAGAAAGTTGATGGATGGTATATCTCGGTCAGGATAGAAAACAAAGATATACCACGCTTCCCAGTAATTCCAGATAGTGAAATCAAAACTATCACTGGCTGCGATATGGGGTTAGGTAAATTGGTTTATCTCTCTGATGGCAGCGCCATTGATAATCCGCGATTTGCTACCCACAAGAAAGCTAAGCGTTTGATGCGAATCAGACAGCGACGGGTTAGCCGTAAGCAAAAAGGTAGTAAGAATCGCAGTAAAGCTCAACTTAGAGTGAGCAAGCTGCACAATAAAATTCAACAGCGTCGCGAATCTTACCAGTGGGATGTAGCTAATCGGATTATTAAAAGATCCGATGCAGTTGTAGTTGAAGATTTACAGATACAAAACATGATGAAGCGGTGCAAACCTGTTAAATCTGAATCTGGTAGATTTCTCCCCAACGGTCAATCGGCTAAACGTGGTTTAAATAGTTCTATCGCTGATGCGAGTTGGTATGCGTTAACTCAAAAACTTGAATATTTGGCTGTGAAGTCAGGCAAGAAGCTGTACCGAGTTAACCCAAGGCATACCAGTCAAACTTGTAGCAAGTGTAAGCATATTGATAAAGATAGCCGCAATGGTGAAAAGTTTATCTGTACCAATTGTGGGCATATTGATGATGCAAATTTGCAAGCTGCAAGGAATGTGAAAGTTAAGGCGATAGAAACCTACAAGTTGAATATTGTCAAAAAGATTAAATCGAAAATGGTACGGCGGGACTCGTCGAAACCAGTACAGTTGAATCTCTTTGAGGTTGAATTATACGAACGCTCGTCAGTTAACACGCTGCCTTTAAAAGGCAAACGGCGTGTGGGCGAGAACCCACAGGGTAAGCAATTGTCTCTTTGGGATATTTAGAGCGAAATCTCTAAAGAATCCCATCCCCTTTAGGGGTGGGAGTGTCAAAGATTATCCACTACCTCCTGTTGAGCAAATCTTGGGGTTTCTGGTTTGGATGATGCAGGAAAGATGAGCTGCTATTAAACAGAAATAGCAACCTACTGCTGCAATAAATAAAGTCAAAAATAGTTTGACAAATTCATTAGGATTTACGCACAATGTCCATATATGATGTGAATGTTGGGGCAACCCCCCGCGGTGCGCCCCAACATCGTTGCGTAAGCCCTAACTACACTTAATTAGTTCTGGACGCATAAACTCTATCTGTATGGTACACCGCCGCCCACCTTACCGATACTAATAGTGTTGCAAAGCAGTTTTTGCCTCCAAGATTGTTAATGAAAGACTGCCGAATTAACTCGGCAGCGCTTTCCTGTTATTTAAGGTGAGTGAGTTGAGTGATGCTGAGCAAAGCAGGCAACATCGAGTCAGGCTTATCTCCTGTTTTGAGAGCAATTTCTAAATCCAACAAAATGGAGAGCGATCGACTTAAGAAGTTCGCAGATACTTCCTTAACCTCCTGCTTAAGGAAATACAGCCGTTTGGGGTTACTAATTCCGCACATACTAGCAATTTCACTATCAGAAAGTTTGCCGCCGGAATCCAGAGTAGCTTTTACCCACAGCCAAGTTTTAAACTGAGTTTGAAGAGTAGCAATAATTGCTAAAGAAAACTCTGCCCGAGATAGCAATTCATCAAGCACCTTAATTGCTGCCACTGCTTGACCTTTTAAAAGAGCTTCGGCAAGTTGAAAACAGTTAGCTGTGGTAGCTGGAACGAGGATTTTAGCAGCTTCTTTCGTAATGCGAGCGCCTGCTGCATAAATGGCTAATTTCTCCAGTTCACTGACTCTTCGAGCAGAATCGTTGCCAATCGCTACCGCTAAATAACTGACAGCATCTCTGGCAATTGAGAGATTCATCTGTTTAGCAGTAGCAGCGATCGCACTTTCAATCAAATCAGTACGCCAAGGAGGAATGAGAGTAAACTCCTTAAGTTTACCAAACTGCAATAAATGCTTGACTACCTTGAGCCGTTTGTCGATAACAGCAGCAGTGAAGACTAAGTGCGTTGTAACAGGTAATTGGGGCAAAATTTGCAGCAATTCTAGCCCCATTTCTCCAAATTGCTTGAAATCGCAATTTTCAACGACAATAAGTTTGTTTCCTCCGCCGAAAGGAACTGAAGCAGCAGCAGAGAGGGCTGCATCCAGGGAAGAAGTATCGAAGCGGTGGATGTTGAAATCTCGCCAGAGAGGATGAGTTTGAGTCTTAAACTTTTCAACTTCTCGTTCAATTGCGTAGGTATCATTCCCAATTAGGATGCCAGGGTAAACGCATCTTAATTTCAACCTCAAACATGATAAGATGAAGTGTTTAGCTAAATCAAGTGCGTAATTGAT
>NZ_JAUBTG010000124.1:0-3827 GCF_036702395.1 Microcoleus sp. D3_18_C2
ACCTAATTACGCACTTGATTTAGCCCAATACTTCATCTTATCATGTTTTAGGCTGAAATTAAGATGCGTTTACCCTGATTGTTAAGCTAAGCATGAAAACCTCATGTCAGGCTAATTATTTCTCCTTTCCCTGGAACTCAAAGAAGTCCCGAACAATTTTTTTTCAATAATGAATGAACAAATGGAGTCATATTTTAATTGGTATTTCGGTAAAAAATGAGTAATATTACTCATTGACAACAGTGTTTTTAGCTTAACTTGTGAGGAATGGTGCTAGACACACCACTAGACACAGTGCCAGACACACCACTAGACACAGTGCCAGACACACCACTAGACACAGTGCTAAACACTGTAGACACAGCAGCCGAACCGCTTGATACAAAGGATGTAGACAGTGTAGACACCCTCGAATGGACTAACGACGGTTCATTCCCTGTGTGCGGTTTCACCCGCCAAAATTCCACCTTTTTAGACTGGGTTGACCTCTCTCAACTCATTGCACTTGTACTCGCATCGGCGGGGGTGTTTGTGCTGGCAATGTCCATGTGGCGACAAATCAACCCACTCAATCTATTGCCTTCCCCAGTCCGCATCAACATTCAAATTGGGACAAAATTATGAGCTTACAACTGCGACTATTCGGCGGTAAATCTGATAACAACCAATTAGCTAGCAGCAATGACGGCGGACACGCAATCGACAAATCTAAGGTGCTGGCAAGCACTGACACAAACGTTATCACGCCATTAAATCCTGGTAACTTCTCTAGCATTCGTAGTGTTCCAGTTGTGCCAGCACCGCGCTACTTTACCAAAGAAGAAGCGGACGCAATGAAGGACTTGGCAAAAGAGAAAACAGACGGTGCAAGGCAGTCTAAACGCGCTTACAAGGCACTAGGAAAAATTGAAGCGGCCGACAAAACCGTACACAAGGAGCACAGGAAATATGAGGGGGCGGTTGCTGAGAACGAACTAGGCAAAAAGCGCGCTGATGCTGGCTTAGCCAAGAAATTACACGGCTTGCGTCCCGGTTACGCTCGTCTGGGCTTGGGGATTGATAAAGCTGAGAATGATGCTCGCGCTCGCATTGATGAAATTAAAGCCAAGTTGACAGGAGGGACTAACTAAATGAAAGCGATGTATCTGGCTAACTACTTCGTTGCCGGATGCGTCGCTTTCTCCCTTTTAGGGTGGATAGCGAGCCTGCATCCGATGGCAATGAAAGCGGTTTTATTCCTATTAGCAGCAATTGCGATTGCTTGGGGGTTGAGCTGGTTGCTTGATTACTCCCTGAGCAAGTTGCTCAAGATTTCAGTCGCCGACTTGCAGGCGCTTTTAATCGGTGGTTTAGCGATGCTGCTGATTGGTTTAGGGGTGTTTATATGCAGCTAAAACTGTTTGTGTTGAGCGCGTCCTCTGTCGTGCTGTGGTTAATTCCACTAGCAGCACTAGACAAAAAGCTAGACATTCACAAAGCACTGCAAGGGGTGAGTCTGTGTGCTGCAATTGCCTGTGCAGTGTCCGCTGGTAACATTGCCCGCGAACTGGCAGAGGAAAGTGAGATTGAAGCGATGAAGACCAGGGCAATTACTGCTGATGTGGTGGATGAAATCGCCGTCAGCGCATATGTAAGTCAGCAGCAGCGCCAACAGGAAGCTGAGGCGATATTAGCTTCCCCAGGGGAAGACTTGGAAGCTTCACGGCAAGCGCTGGAGGCTATATACAGCGCGGACTTACCGGAACCGGAAGTGACTACCTTAGCTACCGCTTCCGAGCCAACTCCCCTAGATAAATCGCTGTATGCGGAAATCTGTAAGTCACGGGAAGTGGGCAAAACTAATACTTGGATTATTGAGAATATTCTCAAGATGAAGGGGAGAAAGTTCGCAGACGGTAAGGTGAAATTGCAAGAACTGCTGAGCAAGTTTGAGGGCGAAGCGTAGCACACTTTGAGCAAAACACATCCAGCACGTATGTAGATGTCCGAAGGCCGTAGGGTTTCGCACTATGCAGCACATATGTAGATAGATGCAGTACGTATGTAGATTTTGGAAACCCGTAGGGTTTCCAAGCAAATAACACAGTTGTAGAACAGCGGTATTTTTTGCAAGCCACAAACCCTTGGCAACCTATACTACGCGACTGCACCATCACCTGAGCTACTACTGTCTCTTATAATTAGTGAACGCGCTTGTTTGAAATGAAATCCACGTTCTGCGGCTGACAGGGGGAGTAGAGCAAGCGCTTATGGCTAAAAGGTTGTAGAGCGAAGCCGCCGATGTCGAGTTGCCCTGAGCCTTCACTATTTTTCCCTAATCCTTTGCTGACAATCGGGGTTATACCATTTTTTTAAAGATGTGATAGACTTGTGTAAAAAGTAAAGGAGAGAATTACAATGTCTGGTCGTCCTCATATAAAGATTACCGAATCTGGAGAAAACTTACGAGAAATCCTCAAAAAACAAAAAACAATCCTAGCTTATAATAAAGTCCAAATGCTTTATTTATTTCAGTTAAAACAAGTAGAAACTGTGCGGGAAGTATCAGCAGTTTTAGGTAAAAGTGAGGCAACGATTCATCGCTGGCTCTCCCAATATAGAAAGGGCGGTCTGGAAAATTTGTTAAAAAATAGGCAGGTTTTCGGTCGCCCAAAAAAGTTCTCAGTTGAAATAGCAGCGACCAGAAGTGTTGAACGCTTATTGATAGAATTCTGAAAATAGACATACGAATCCTATAAAATGCTGATTTCAGCAATTGAAAACAAGTTCCTTAAACCAGTGAATATAGCTGATTTTCTCACACATAAAAGCCTGCAAATATCGTAATTTGTCTAAGAGTTTATTTCCAATTTTATCAGGAACTTCAACTAACTGAAGCAATAAATAACAAATCAAACAGGCATAGATTTGGATCTTGATTCCATTAGTATTTTTAGTAATTATACGAGCCAGTTTTAAATGCATTTTTAAGAATTTCCACAGCAATTCAATCTGCCATCGTCTGCGATAAATTTCTCCAATTTCGACCTTGGTGTATGCTAATTCTCCTGATTTAGTTAGGTAAATTAGTGACAAACCTAAATTCAGTTCGGGTTTTTAAATCTGAAAAAGTCACTAATCTTACTTGAACTTTTCGTTTGTCACTCCACACTTCATAAGTTCAATCCTCCTTCATGTTGATAGTAGAATTATTCTTAATTCGTAGTACAAAATATTGATTTTCTTGTTTCATTAATGCTTGAACGCGTTCCGAACTCGAAAAACCTCTATCCATTACAGCGACTCCATTTTGAGGTGTGGCTGCTATAGTTTCATCTCAATGCTCACTGTCATGACCTTGACCAAAATGAATGTGTACTCCATCAATTATTCCCCGTTCATTGTCCGTTCCAGCAAATAATTTTACTTGATGGTATTCCTGTTGCCATAGTAATTTACTTGTCAAGGTAACTATCGTTGAATCTAAAGGGAATAAGCTGAGACAATCTTTGTTAATTAATTGACGTTTTATATCGGCTTGTAATCTTTGAAATATTTTTACAAAAACATCAATATCTCTCTGCTTACTAGCCTTGGAAAAAGTTGATATATCTAGGGAAATATCTCGACTGTTTAAACGGGAAAATAGGGGACGCATAGTATCCAGACTTTGGTCAAAACTAAACCCTAGCCAGCAGGAGACAAATGTGAAGCTATCTAAAACTGGATAATCATCTTTGGGTAAATGGGCGAGATACCGTTTGACAATTTGGGAGCATCCCGATTTTGTAAAAGTGCTATCCAGAGAGGATAATAGGTAGAGCGTCAACGGAAGCGTGAACTGCATT
>NZ_JAUBTG010000125.1:0-3645 GCF_036702395.1 Microcoleus sp. D3_18_C2
CGCCTATCGTTAAGGTTTGTAAAGGGGTTTGACGACAGTTAAACTGATGAGTGTGATTAGGAAAGCTGATGAGAGGAGAGACAGGGCCGTAGCTTGCGGGGCCCGACGCAATCGCCAGAAGTTTTGTTAAGAAAGTTGAGGGTTTTGCTTTCTGTGGGTCAGCTCGTGATACCTTTCTAAAACCTGAAAGCGGGAAAGTCCGGTGCAATTCCGGCGCTGTGCCGCAACTGTAAAAGTCAGAATGCCGATTTCGGGGGCGCTTTGTGGGCGTTTACTTTTGGATTCCCTGCGTAGCACGGGGAGGAGATTATTTGTTAGCTTTGACTGATTTGCCGACTTGTCCGGGTTTATTTTACGGTTCCCAAGCCCGAGACGGAGTTTTATCGAGAATGCGGATTCCGGGGGGAATTTTAAACGCGCAGCAGTGTCGGACGATCGCCGATTTGGCAGATCAATACAGTACCGGCTGTTTGCAAGTGACGAATCGGGGAAATTTGCAAATCCGAGAAGTGCACTCGGAAATTCCCCCGGAAGTCTGGAACCGCTTGCAGGAATTGGGGATAGCGTCTCGCCGCGTTGAAGTTGACCCGATTCGCAATATTATGGCAAGCCCGACAGCAGGGATCGATCGCCAGCAGTTACTGGATACTCGCCCGCTAGTGAAAGCTTGGGATGATTACCTGCAAACGCATCCCGAATTGTCGGAACTTTCGCCTAAGTTCAGTATTGGCTTCGACGGCGGGGAATCGGTTTCGATCCAGGCTTTACGCAACGATATTTTATTAGCTGCTGAAGCGCTTTCAACCCAATCAGAAATCGTTTTTCGGCTGCATTTAAACGGCGATACAGGAATTTTCATCCAAGAATCGCAATGTATTTCAGTATTAGCCGCCCTCGCTAGCACCTATCTTGAATACACCAAAAATCGACCTCGAATTGATGGCAAAAAACCGCGTTTGCGTCACCTGCTGACAGATTGGGGCGCTGAAAGTTATCTAGAAAGGGTACAGCAGAATTTACCATTTTTATGGCAATTCACATCTTGCACCTTTCCCAAAAACAGGCAAGATGCCTGTTCCACAAAGAGTGAATTTCCTTGTGGGGTGGGCATCTTACCCGCCCGTTCGATCGCCTTTCCCAAAAACAGGCAAGATGCCTGTTCCACAAAGAGTGAATTTCCTTGTGGGGTGGGCATCTTGCCCGCCCGTTCGATCGACTCATCTGCAAGGGCGATCGAACAATCCCGACATCTCGGCATTCATCCTCAGCGACAGTCCGGTTTTTCCTACATGGGAATTGCGCTGCCTCTCGGTAGGCTAGAATCAAAGCAACTGCGGAATTTGGCAAATTTAGCCCAAAATCTAGCCAGCGGTACCCTGAGACTTACGCCGTGGCAAAATCTGTTGATTTCTGATATCCCCAACTCCCAGCTTTTTGAGGTAAAACAGCAAATCGCCGATTTGGGATTGCACTCGTCAGCGACTCGCCTAGATTCGTGCTTGGTGGCTTGTGCCGGCAGCAGCGGCTGTGCGTCGGCGGCGACAGATACTCAAAGTCACGCCCTAGCAATGGTGAGGGATTTAGCGCAAAAATTGACGATCGACCTGCCGATTAACATTCATTTCAGCGGTTGCCAAAAGTCCTGCGCCCAGCACCAGCCAATTGATATCACGCTGGTGGGAATTCAGATTGAGCGAGGAGACGAGACGATCGAAGGTTACGACATTTATGCGGGTAGAAAAGATTTGCCCTTCGGACAACCAATTTTTCCGGCGGTGAGTGCGGTCGAGATGCCCGGTGCGATCGAGCGAATGTTGCGGGTGTATCAGCGGTTTCGAGAGCCTTTGGAGTCATTTGGTGAGTTTATTGATCGGCAGGCGATCGACCAATTGCAGGAGTTGTTGAGCACCTAAAATCGGAATTGAAAGTGAAAAAATATCCCATGAAAACTGACAATTTTTAATTATTTCTCTTTCTATATTTCTGGATATTTCTTCTTTCGCGTCCTTTCCATGTTGGCGGTTCATTCAAAAAATCTATTTCACAAATCCCACAAACTTCCCATAGCAGTTTTAAACAATGATTGACTACATTCGAGACGGAACAGAAATCTACACCAAATCCTTCGCCACAATTCGAGCCGAAGCAGATTTGTCAAGCTTGCCGCCCGATTTAGAATCGGTAGCCGTGCGACTAATTCACAGTTGCGGCATGACCGATATTGTTACAGATTTAGCAGCTTCCCCCGGTGCAGCCACCTGCGGACGCCAAGCCCTCGCCGCAGGTGCGCCGATTCTGTGCGATGCCCGGATGGTGGCCGAAGGCATCACTCGCAAACGCCTTCCGGCTGACAATCCGGTGATTTGCACCCTCTGGCATTCCGAAATCCCGGAGTTGGCGCGACAAATGGGAAATACTCGATCGGCTGCGGCGCTTGATTTATGGCTGGACAACTTGCAGGGTGCGGTTGTGGCAATTGGCAATGCCCCGACTGCTTTGTTCCGACTACTGGAAATGTTGGATGCCGGAGCACCCAAACCGGCTTTAATTCTGGGTTTCCCGGTAGGATTTGTGGGGGCTGCCGAATCCAAAGCCGAACTCGCTGCCAACAGTCGGGGAGTGCCATTTATTACGTTGCACGGGCGGCGCGGTGGCAGTGCAATGGCCACGGCAGCCGTGAATGCGTTAGCGAAAAAGGATGAATTATGACTAAGGCTACTGGTAAATTGTACGGTTTGGGTATTGGCCCTGGCGATCCAGAATTGATCACATTGAAAGCTTATCGGATTTTGCAATCGGTGCCGGTGATTGCCTATCCGGCGATGGAAAATGGTAAGGTGCTGGCGCGGGCGATCGTTGCTGATTATCTGCGCCCGGAGCAAATTGAGATTCCGATGCCGTTGCCTTTTAGTCCGACGCGATCGTCTCAACCTTATTATGATATTGCTGCCGAGAAAATTGCCGCCCATCTGAGCGAGGGACAGGATGTGGCGGTGCTGTGTGAGGGCGAACCTTTTCTCTACGGCTCGTTTATGTATCTATTCAACCGTTTGTCGGCGAGATTTACCACTGAAGTTGTGCCGGGAATTTCTTCGACAATGGCGAGTGCGGCTGCGTTGGGAGTGCCGCTGACTTATCGTAACGATGTGTTAAGTATTATGCCTGCGACGCTGGATGCTGAGGTTTTGCGCGATCGACTGGCGGTTGTTGATGCTGCTGTAATTATTAAACTGGGGCGGCATTTTGCGAAAGTCCGGGACGTACTGATTGAGTTGGGACAGTTCGATCGAGCATTGTATATAGAACGCGCAACTATGCCGAATCAGCGAATTCGGGCGATCGCAGATGTCGAGCCCGCTGAAGTTCCCTATTGGGCTCTCATTATGATACCTAGCCAGCAGAAGTCTGTATCTTAATATTTCCATGCCTGAAGGCGACGCGCTTCCAGGCTTTACCTAGTTTTTGTCCATTCTTTCCCATTTATCCACCATTCCTGCTATTTATAAGTCAATCTTATACATATCATCAGTTAATCTGTTGTTAAAAAACTTTACAAACCTGAGAATATGCTTTATGTTTATTTACATGGCGGAACACAAAGCCGTCACGAACATTGAAAACCAAATAAAGCAATCATAAACAAAT
>NZ_JAUBTG010000126.1:0-3128 GCF_036702395.1 Microcoleus sp. D3_18_C2
GCTTAAGCTTCGGTGCGCCTACCTTAACGGATCAATATCCGTTTGATGATCAAAAGCGCAAAACCGGGATGCTCCCATCTGTAATTTAATCCCATTGATTGAAA
This sequence comes from Microcoleus sp. D3_18_C2, assembly GCF_036702395.1. NCBI lineage: Bacteria > Bacillati > Cyanobacteriota > Cyanophyceae > Oscillatoriales > Microcoleaceae > Microcoleus > Microcoleus sp. D3_18_C2. Next base: position 105 of record NZ_JAUBTG010000126.1, read on the forward strand.
CCGTCCATAAATAGCTTAAATCTAACAGCTTTTTTACAATATTAAAAGCTTCTTCAATCCGCCAACGTCTTCGATACAAATCTGCTACTACCTAAGGGGGTAATTTTTCTGGCTCTAGCACACTTTTTAAATAAGAATGCCAGGTTTTTTCTTAACGAACTTCAATCAAACGTAAGGTAATAAACGGAGTTTTCTTCGTTCCAGACCCCAAACGTATCTTACGGTCTCGCAGTCCATAACTATCGGTAAATACTTCCTCTACTTTGATGGCGGCTCCTTTCTTTATTCGGGTAATAAAGTTAACCTTTTGCTCAATTAATCTTAACCAAAAACTAAAGTGATAAAAGCCTATATCTAATAGTAATAACGTATTTTTGCTGACTAAATTGAGGATATTCTCTTCAAGCTTTACATCAGATTCTTTCGCATTTTCGGTAAACCAAATTTCGACTGGCAATCTAGTTACTAGATCAATTACTGTACTTATTTTCCCCGCCAATTGTCCTATTTTAGCTGACTCTAAGTTTGATAATTTCCGAAATAATGCCTCTAATATTGAACTATCTATAATCCAAATCTGCTCAAATCTTGTTAATGTAAACTGAATACTTTCTGGTAAGGTTCGTTGATTTCTCCTCTGCCAATTTGTTCTTAAACGCGGTAAGAAATCCTTAAATACTTGTTCAAACAGCTCATCCGTAAAGGTCAAAAATCTTTGTGAGAGTGCTTGTTGGCTGACGGACGTGGGATTACACCACAGAAAGCCGTCTCTCGTTAACATTCGGGTCAGCTCTCTTACCCCTGCCACATCTCGCCATAGTAAGGTTAAGACCGCAGCCATCATCAATGGCAAGTTGAGAATTCGGTCTCGAAGTTTTAGCTGACGGTAGGAATTTTCCTCCCAAAGCATGGCTGGTGTCAGTAATGCTTCTAGTTGCTGGGCAATTACTTCATCCTCTATCAGTGGTCGTTGTTTCTTTTTCGCGTGGTCCCGGTTGGTAGTTCTGGTCTTGGTCATGGCTGGTCATAATTGCTCAACTACTTGCCTATTCTGAGTTTCATCTATTTTTTAACCAATGTAAATACCCCCTTGACAATTTACCCCTCACCTTAACTTGTCACTAATAGATGCCAACAGACTCCAACTATTTCGCCAAACTCAGGGGAAATAGCCTCGTCATTATCAGGCCAAAAACTGAGAATTTTGTCACCGACGTTAAACTGCGGTGCAGGATATTTTTTGGGAAATTCAAAGACTGACTGAGGACGTGGCACAAAAAATAACAAAGCGGCCGATGCGATTTTTTGCAATAACTCGCGACGGGGAAACATTAAGAGTTGCGATCGTCCGTTAGGACAATCGGCTGAAAGTGGCATAATTTATAGGCTCCAAACGTTGAGAGATAACGATTTGGGGAAGTCGTGACTTGTTAAGCATTTGCAGTGCTTAGCAGTCGCGCATCAATCTTCCTTAGTTACTCACGATTGCAGACTTACACTTCCTTGTCAACACAGGAAGTGTAAAGTTTTGTTTCAAATTATTCGGCAAGCAACTCCATCACTTCGTCGGGCGTAATGCCATAAATAGCAGCTAGCAGCTTGATACTTTTCCCGTCACTACCCAATTGTTTAAGTACCCCAATAGCACTACCTAAAGGGATAGCTTCTTTTGTTGAATGAGTTAGCAAGTCAATTGTCGTCTTAGTATTGGCTCGTTTTTTATAAGTACCTTCATTCATCTGTGTTGAATGTCCTAAGCTTTTAGCTCTTGTTTCCTGGGACATCCCTGCCATTTGACCGTTGAGATTAGCTAGGTGACGTAAAGCGTGAGACTGAGTAAAACCTTTATTCCATCTTTTCAAAGTAGCCCACGCACGGTCATTATATGCACCAGAAATTGTCTTTGGATTGTTCGATGTCAACCTAACTTCAGGCAATTTTCCTAACTTGATTCCCAAGCGTTCGATTAAATCCGAATGAGTAGGAGGAAGCATTGGCACACACAATCGGTAGCCAGTCTTAGTCGTAGTTTCCAACTTGGTTTTTTCCCCTACTACGGCAATCATTTTCGTGTTACTTGGTTCACTCAGTGCCGGAATAGTAATGCCATCTTTTGTCTTAAACGGTTCGTTGACGTTCTGTATCGCGAACACTTCATGTACCCGAAAACCATACACCACCTGCATTGAGAATACCCACAACCATCGTTTGCGTGATTCTAAGTTGTACCGCTTATCATCGGAGATAGCTAAAACTTCCTCGTGAAATTTAAAAAATTCATCCACTGATATAGACTGAAGGTCTTCTCTGAACTGTGTCTGCGTGCCGTTAATTTCTTTAAGCCGAATAAGCAAGTCAGTGTTGCCAACAGTCTCAGCAAGCTTACGCATAGCGCACAAGCAGTTTTTGAAACATTTAGTTCCTACTTGCTTGCTGTGAACTACCAGTAGAATGTCTGCCAGGTTCAGGACTGTGTTTTGTGGCAATAGCTTGAAATAGTGTCCGTAAACACATCGCCAACTATATTGATGGCTAGGATTGTTCTTGTCGCGAGGTTGACGACGCTTTGTGTGTCCATCCCAATATTCTTTTTCTACTCTTGCTATCGCCTCACCGAACGTCATCAAATCATTTTTGATGACGTTCTTTTCTATAATCACATCATCATACCAAGCCAAGAACTGAGACTCGGTTTTTAGTGATTCTAAAGCGCTAGCGACTAGGTGAGCCCTCCTCAAAGCATCAGTAATCCCTTGCATTGTCAGGTAACATCCGCAGGCTTTATTGACTCGCTTGACGCCTAACTTGAATTGAAGTGTTAAGTAGGTCGGCGAAAAAAAACAAAACTATGTTAAGATACATAAAGAAAGGTAGAAATTTAGTGAGGTAATTAATATATGGGCGCTCGATTAAGAGTATTTCTCACTCAAAAGCAAGACAAAACCCTATTTATAGTCATTTCAAATAAATGTGAGACAGAGGCAAGATCATGATAAAATCGATAAAAATAGTTAATTAGAAAAA
>NZ_JAUBTG010000127.1:0-2511 GCF_036702395.1 Microcoleus sp. D3_18_C2
CCACTCATGACGGGCGGGACGCCCATCCCACAATAACAATTAAAATTGTAAGTTATTTAATTCGCGATCCTTAGTTAGCACGATGGGGGTTCTTCCTTTTTCAGATTGGACTATAAACCGCCCTCAAAACCCTAAAAATGAAGAATTGTAAAGTTTTATCAAGATGTTTGGGCATCTGAATTAAAATCTTCTCATAAAAAAGACTAGCTTTTAGCAGGCGCAAATTGTGGAAAAAGGTTTAAAACTCAGAATATGAGATCGATCTCGCTACTCTTACATGGTGCAATAAAATGTAACTTTTGATGCAAGAACCAGTAGCCTGAACTTTGTCGAAGGCCCAAGGCCCATCCGGCCAATGCCTTCGGAAAATCGCCTTCTTGGCGCTGCATCAAATCTTAAGTGCAATTACTTTCCTTGCACGAGAGCCGGAGCCTTCGAGCCAACATTTAGCTCCAAGGGTTACGCACCAGAACTTTGATAAACCGGGTTTTTTTACCGGGAGCGAGGGCGGCAACAAAGTGTTTTCGTTCATCAAACCCGGTTTCAGCGTCCGAGACTGAACTCGATCGAATGAATGCAGTCGCAACCAATGTTTAAAAGAGGCGATACTGCAAGTTGCGTGCAAAGCAGGGAGCTAACCGCAGTGATGGATCTCGATTGTTTACCTTACGGCGCAGGCCACGCACAGGAAGGGGTCTGTCTGCTAGTCCGAATGGGGCCGCACCGCATTTTACTCGACTGCGGTATAGAGGATATTGCACCGCTATCAGCGACACTAAATCGATCGCTGCCAGCCGATTTTGTGGTGTGTACCCACGCCCACTCCGATCATGCCAGAGGTTTGCTAGCACTCCATCAATCTTTCCCCCACTTGCCAATTTACGCCAGCGAAGTGACAGCGCGACTGCTACCGCTCAACTGGCCACAACTGGCTCAGCAGCCAGAGTCCCGGTTCTGTCAGGGACTGCCCTGGCAGTCGCCGCTCGAAGTGCGCCCAGGACTGAGCGTGCAGTTGTTCCCGTCGGGTCATTTGCCCGGAGCTGCGACTGTGCTGCTGACTTATGCAGCCCCGCACCGCACCTACACCGTCGTTTACACAGGCGACTTTTTCCTGTCCAATTCTCGTTTGGTGGAAGGTTTGCCCCTAGGAGAACTCAGGGGCATGAAGCCGGATGTGTTAATTTTGGAAGGCAGTTACGGCACGGCGCGCCACCCTCACCGCCGACAACTGGAAAATCAGTTAGCCGATCGCATCCACCGCGCCATCGCCGACGGGTACTCCGTACTGCTGCCCGCGCCGGCCCTTGGTTTGGGCCAAGAAATGCTGATGCTGCTCCGCAGTCACCACTACTTTACTGGCCGCGACTTGGATATTTGGGTAGATGGCACTGTCGCCGACGGGTGCGACGCTTATCTAGAACTGTTACCCCAATTTCCCACCGCCGTCCAAAATTTTGCTCTGCACCAACCTTTGTTTTGGGACGAAAGAGTGAAACCCCGCGTCCGTCGGCTGTCTGCCGAACAGCGCCCCGGATTGGGAGCCATGCCCTGTATTGTAATTACAGACAAGTTAGCTGATTTGGCTTTGTATATTGCCGATAGCACAAACCCTTGGATTTTGCTCGCCCCTCAAAAACCAGGATATCCCGTCAGCGACTGGCTGGGCAACAGACCCCAATTTGGAGTCACAAGTGTCGAAACTTATCTGCTAGCCGAACACTGCGACGGGCCGGGGACGACCCAACTCATCCACAATTTGCGTCCCCAGCACGTAATTTTAGTCCACGGTTCCCCTGCATATTTGGCTGACTTGGCTAACTTGGACGAGCTGCGAAACCGCTACCAGTTGCACACTCCGGCGGCTGGAACACTTGTCGAATTGCCGATCGGGGAAATGTTTTTGCAGCCCGCTATCCCAGAAACTAACTATGAGGGAGAACTCAGCGAATTGGGGACAGAGGTAGCAATTAGCTTGCCGAGTCCGATTACAGCCGATCCTCGGTGGGCCAATTTTGCCGATACCGGTTTGGTAGAAGCGCGCTGGCAAGGCGAAGAACTGGTACTGCGGGGCATCTCCCAGCGGGAACTCCTTTTTCAAGGCAGCGCCGTTCAGGCAAACCTCGAATGCTGCGGCAATTGCCAGCACTACCGCAGCCAGCGCTGTTGGAACCAGTCCAGTGCTTTGTTTGGCTTTAAAGTAACCCCCGACGGTTTCTGTCCCGTGTTTAAAGCGATACCGGAGTCCGAACTTTTCCTAGAAGATGGGGAAACAGACGGCGAATAAGCTGTCTGGCACCTCGAAACCAGCCCGCAGGCACAGAAAACAAAAGAACAGTCCTGGACGCACCCAGACAAAAAACCCGGTTTCAGCAGGGGTAAGCTGTCGCGTATTGAATTTTTAACTACCAGCCGGGAAGTCCCTCGGTATATTTAAAGGGGATTAATCTGAGCGCTGCGCGAAGTACCCCGAATAAATTACGCCCGCGTGATGAAAGGCTCGTCGGGTGTAGG
>NZ_JAUBTG010000128.1:0-2353 GCF_036702395.1 Microcoleus sp. D3_18_C2
TTAATGAACCCTAAACATTTAAGAAATTGGTTTGCTAATTGCTGCTACTGTACCTCATAACAGCGGGAACCGCTGTATACTGGAAATCCAACAGACTAGCAACACCCAAAAAAGCTCTAAAATTATGTATTTTCCCGAATATCTTTATCATCGAGCCGAGCCGATAATGATGAGCAACCGCTGAATAATGATTTAAAAAAAATTAACCATTTCTCAAGGAGCGCCCAGAGTGCCTTTAACCGACCAGATTAGAGAACCTTTAACAGAAATGGAATCCTTAATTCCCGGACTTGCCCCAACTTTCGCCCCACAACGGCCGGGAATTCAGACTAACAAAACCTTATTAGATCAAACTCCGGGCTCTTCTCAAAACCCCGAACAACTTAACTTAATAGAACCCGCAAGCGGGCCCGCATCCGAATTCAGTCGAACAGAAGCTGATGCTTTTATTATTAATAAAGCCTCCAATATTAACAGCATACCGGAGGCTAACACCAGCCCTCTGATAACTAACAGCACTCTCAGGGATACAACAAATTCTGAAGTTGACCCCCTAATTGGTAAACTCGACTCGGACTTAGGAGACCCCCTAACCAACCCAAATCGAATTGCCTCAAATAACGTTTCTTCTGATTCTAATAAATCTGCGACTGACATACCTCCAGTCAACTCGTCAATCAGCAGCTCAGAACTAAATAAAACCACAGCAGCTACAACCGCTGTTCCCGATCAATTGCTGGAAAATAAAACACAATTATCGCCAACCGCCTCCACAAAATCAGAACAAGATTCGGACAAAACATTACCAGTTGTAACTGCATCTACCACGAGCGAAAAAGCTTCCGACAAAACGCCATTACCCGCTACCGCTGAAACGACTTCAAAACCCGAAGAACACCAAACGCCTTTATCATCAGAGACTACACTCTTCTTCGAGTCATCACCAAACAAAATATCATCGGCAACTGCATCAACGTCTGACAATTCAGGAGAAAATACAACATCACCCGCAACTGCCTCAGCCACTGAAAACCCTGAACTAGATCGAACATTACCTGCAACTACATCAACGACTGATAAATCAGAACCAGATCGAACATCACCTGCAACTGTATCAACGACTGACAAATCAGAACCAGATCGAACATCACCTGCAACTGCGTCAGCTTCTGATAAATCAGAATCCAACAAAACCTCAGTTGCGACTACATCAACCACTGACAAATCCGAACCCAACAAAACTTCACCTACCGAAATCTCCACCACCAAAAACTTAGATACAGCCACTAATCTAGAACCCAATAAAACCTCAACCCCAGAACCAGATCAAACCTCAACTCCCCCAACCAACATCAACTTTGACTCAAACGCATTCAGTGTCGATGAAAAAGGAATAATCGGCATACAATTCACATCCGACGGCGGCTGGTATAGCGGACAACTAGCCATCGTCAGCCTACTCGGAATGGAAAAATTCGTTCCCGGTTCCGAGGCGTTCATCAAAGAAGCAGCAAGTCGAGCTTTAAGCAACTCGACAAAGGGCTACATCGCAATGGATGACGATTTAGAAGGAGCATATTACACCGATCCTAACAGCTCAGAAAACCTCAATTCCGGGCAATACCTCGGCACAAAAACATTTGCCATGACGCCTGGGGACAAATTCTTCTTCATGCTAGTACCCAACGGCACCGTACAGCAAGTATACGACAACCCCGCAATCGGCGGCGACAAAAAACCCCTATTTTCAATAGCTACAGACAATCCCAGCGACGGCTTCAGTATCGGTCAAATTGCCGATATTACAGGCGAAGGTCAACTCTTCGTCATGGAAGACATGGGGCTGATTCAAGGGAGCGATCGGGATTACGATGATATCACATTCCGAGTCACGGGCGCTATATCTAAAATCATTCCCCTCAGCCAATTAGTTGACCCCTTCTCCGCATCAATTCACTCCCAGTTAATTCAAAAACTGAAGGGTGAATCGGATAAATCCGATCCGAAATTTACCCGAGAATCAACTGTTACCAATTCCGGTGATAAATCCCAGGGAGAAACACCATCGATAACTGCTGATAACGACCAACAAAAACCTCAGCAAACAGAAACATCAACAGTTGGTAAATCCGACAGCCAAGAATCGCCAGCCACAGAAACATCAACAGTTGCTAACTCAGACAGCCAAGAATCGCCAGCCACAGAAACATCAACAGTTGGCAAATCTGATACTCAAGAATCGCAACAAATAGAACAAACAGCCTCTCCCCCAGAGACCAGGGGGAACGCATCTTATTGAACACTGTTCATCAGTGGTGAGTATATTTTGAGATAAATTCACCATTATTAGAAG
>NZ_JAUBTG010000129.1:0-2198 GCF_036702395.1 Microcoleus sp. D3_18_C2
GCCCGTCCTTTTTGGACGGGCGGGACGCCCATCCCACAATAACAATTAAAATTGTAAGTTATTTAATTCGCGATCCTAAGATTTGGAGTGGGCGATCGAGCTTCGATCGAAAAGTTTGTAGGCGTAAGGCGGGGCGTAGCCATCGCACAGCGCCCCGGAAAAAAAGACCAAAAAAAGATCGATCGTCCGCGCAAGTCAACCCTCCTGGGCTCGCACCCGCAACAGCAGCAGCTTTCCCCCCTCACCTCAATCGGGCTGCCGCCTCCCGAAAGCCCTAAGCCTCATAACTCCCCAAAAGTTTTCGCCACAGGAGTTTCACAGTCTCCAAGCTCACAGGTATAGCAACGGCACATAGGGTAAGGACGTTCTTAATTGATGAAAGCATTGTTTTTACTGTCGAATGCCAAAAGCATTTCTAGAGGCTGCTGCTCTGGCTCCCTTGTGCACGAGAGAGGCGAATGCTATAAAATCTTAAACAGCAGGGGAGTGCGGAAATTGCGATCGAACGCCAAGCAACAACCGAACTCGATCGAGTCCAAACCTTTGATAACCTATAATTTGAATGAGATGCCGCAGGCACTTCTGCTACTGGCATTATACTAATGCGCCATCCTGCGGCTAATTTGGGATTTATTCTTTCTAACAACTAACAACTAACAAATAACAACTAATAAAGAGGGGATTGCTTAATGGCTGCAACAGATTTTAAAGACTATTACGCTATTTTGGGACTCAACAAAACTGCCAGTTCTGACGAAATTAAAAAAACTTTCCGCAAACTAGCCCGCAAATATCACCCGGACATGAACCCCGGCAACAAAGAAGCAGAAGCTCGTTTTAAAGAAGTAAACGAAGCTTACGAAGTGCTCTCAGACCCTGAAAAACGCAAAAAATACGACCAATACGGTCAATACTGGAAGCAAGCTGCCACAACTCCAGGCGGATGGCCGGGCGGGGGCAGTACGAATGTAGACTTTGGCGGGGTTGACTTCAGCGAGTACGGCAGTTTTGACGAATTTATCAATGCCTTGTTAGGTCGCGCAGGTAGTAGTCCTGGTAGTGCCCGCAACGCCAAGTGGAATTACAGCAACTACCGCAGCACCAGCGGCGGGCCCACAGGTTTTGGCGGATTTGAAGATTTCGCGGGGTACGAAAATCGCACCGCAGGAAGCTCTCTCGACACCGAGGTCGCCATTTCCCTGACTTTGGGGGAAGCATTTCGGGGAACTTCTAAGCGAGTCGCCACGGGGGAAGTTTCGATTCCAGCAGGAGTGAAAACCGGCAGCAAAATTCGGATAAAAGGCAAAGGTCAAGTTGACCCGTACACGAAGCAACAGGGAGATTTGTACCTAAAATTAGAAGTTTTGCCTCACGCTTTCTTCCAGTTTGAGGGAGAGAATTTGGTCTGCGAAGTGCCGATAACTCCCGACGAAGCGGTGTTGGGATCTTCAATTGAAGTGCCGGCGCCTGAAGGTATGATCACTGTGAAATTTCCAGCCGGGATTCGTTCGGGTCAGTCTTTGCGGTTGCGGGGCAAGGGATGGCCGAAACCGAAGAAAAACGAGCGGACTGATTTGTTGGTCAAAATTGCGATCGTGCCACCGAAAGAAATTAGCAGTGTAGAACGCGAATGCTATGAAAAAATCAAAGCAAATCGCACTTTTAATCCTCGCAGTAATCTCAATCAGATGGTGCTGTAAATTACCCAGCACGGACCTGAGTACAGCTACAGTGTGGGCTTTCAATAGCCCTGAAATTATCTTGCACCTTGCAAAACAATCTCGAACATAAGGGCTTATTTACGAAAGCCTCAATAGCAGCAATATTCTTACTGCCGTTTAAGTCGGCATCACCTTTCCATCCACAATGACCACAAGCGAACTTTTTGCCATTCCTATAAGACTCACCCTTTACAGGATGAATGTGATTGCACTTGTGGCACATTTTGCTGGTGTATCTAGGCTCAACAAACAGAATCTTTACGCTATGCTTTATAGCTTTGTAGATGAGGAATTGACGCAACTGAAAGAACGCCCAGCTATTACTAAGTCTCCGCTCTTTCTGCGAGCGTGGCTGCTGATTTGTGCGTTCCCTAATTCCCGTCAAATCTTCCAAAGCGATAACTTGATTTTTGTTCTTAGCCTTGGTTACGATACGGTGACTGATAGTGTGATTTACCAAAGTCTGAAAGCGCTTTT
>NZ_JAUBTG010000130.1:0-2085 GCF_036702395.1 Microcoleus sp. D3_18_C2
TCCGACCCCGAAAGGGGATTTAATTCAATGTAAAGCCGTCCTATAAGGACGGGGCTTCAGACCCAGTTTTTTGGTGAAAAGTTCGCGAGAAATGCGGAATATGCGAGCTGGCTACCGTAGTTTGTATTATCGCACTCACACAGCAATTCGCCAGTGCCGACCCAGTTCGATCGCACTCAAAAGCTCGAATCCACAAACAATTTGCCGGCGACTGTCCGGTTTCTACCCCAGCTTGTAGGGTAAACCCCACCAGTCAAGCAGAACTCATAAATGCTTGAATTAAAATTAAAGAACCTTTAGTTGTAATTTAATTACAGTAGGTGCTAAAAATGCAAAATCCTAATTATAACTCTCCCTCTAACTCCCACCAAATCAATACTATGTCAACTAAAAATATGCCTGCTACAACTGTGCGTTCTCGCCGTTCTTCTTTGCCGAAAAAACTGGCTTTTTTATCTCTCATTTTGCTCGGTTCCACCGCAACTGTTGGGTGCAACGCCCTAACTTCTCAAGTTCCTGGAAGTTCTAACGCCATTCAAGCTGAACCTTCAACTACAGCGCCAATCTCAGCATTGCCTGCAAATATACTTCCCTCTCAAGACTCTAATTTTGTCAGTAAAGTTGTGCAGGAAGTCGGGCCGGCAGTGGTGCGGATCAATTCGTCTCGCACGGTGACGAACCAAGTTCCAGATGAGATACCCGAGCAATTCCGCCGCTTCTTCGGTTCAGAATCTCCGATTGCGCCGGGAAATCGGGTAGAAAGGGGTTCAGGTTCGGGTTTTATTTTTGGTTCAGATGGCCGCATTTTGACTAACGCTCACGTTGTTAATGGCGCGGATACGGTGACGGTAAAACTGAAGGATGGCCGCGAATTTGTCGGCAAAGTTTTAGGCGTAGATACAGTTACTGATGTGGCTGTTGTTAAAATAGAAGCTAACAATTTGCCTGTGGTGAGTTTGGGCAAATCTGAAGAGTTACAGCCGGGAGAATGGGCGATCGCGATCGGCAATCCCCTCGGTTTGGACAATACTGTGACTGTGGGAATTATTAGCGCTACAGGCCGTTCTAGCGCCGATGTCGGTGTTCCCGACAAGCGCGTCAGCTTTATTCAAACCGACGCTGCGATCAATCCCGGCAATTCTGGTGGGCCGCTGCTGAACCAGCGCGGTCAAGTTATCGGCATGAATACGGCGATTATTCAAGGCGCTCAAGGATTGGGTTTTGCTATTCCGATCGATCGAGCACAACAAATTGCCAACCAATTAGTAACAGTAGGAAAAGCCGAACATCCTTATCTCGGCGTTCGGATGTTGAGCATTACTCCCGCAATCAAGAGAGAATTTAATCAAAATCCCAACACCAAATTGAGGCTGACTGAAGATAAAGGCGTGTTAGTTTTGGGAGTTGCGAGAAATTCTCCGGCGGCACAAGCTGGAGTTCGCGTTGCCGATGTGATCAAGAGAATCAATGGTGCAGAAGTCAGCGATGCTGGCAGCGTACAGCAAATTGTCGAGAAAAGTACAGTGGGCAGCGATCTGCAGCTTGAATTGAGCCGCGGCGGACAACCTGTTACTGTGGCGGTGAAAGCGGGTGCTTTTCCAGCGGATCAGCAGCGGTAGAATTGTTGATTGAAACTTAGATATTGCACCATTGTCAATAATCCTTTTAGGAACAGGCTTTCCGGCCTGTTCCACAAGAAAATTAATCTCTTGTGGAACGGGCCGGAGAGCCCGTTTTTGAGAATGCTGCAAGAGGTGAGTTTTAATCGGCTTGGTCTGTGAGACGGGGTTTAATCCCCCGTCGGGATGTGGGGGGTACTCATTGTTACCATAATTTATAGAAATCGAACATGAAAACCCCGTGACTTTAGTCCGGGGATGAAAGGGAGAAGGAGGCTTTAGCTTCCCAGTATCTTTCATTAGATATTAGGATTGCAACTTAGGATACAACTCTGTAAAGTCTTGTAAACACTTTGATGATATTAAGCTAGTGCTGTTAGCATAAGAAGAACGTGATGAGGTCGAAGTCATGCTAGTTTTTGAATTCAAAGCATACGGAAAAAAGCAGCAATTTGCCGCTGTAGAC
>NZ_JAUBTG010000131.1:0-1929 GCF_036702395.1 Microcoleus sp. D3_18_C2
TTCTCAAGAACAGGCTTTTCGGCCTGTTCCACAAGAAAATTCACTCTTTGTGGAACAGGCCGAAAAGCCTGTTCCTAAACAAGTAATTGAGAATGGCGCAACATCTCAGTTTCAACCGACTTTTGCCCGACGCCAGGGGTTTCAACCCCTGGCGGATTGCAGGAGAATGAAACAGCCCTATTCTCCCCCTTGCCGTCCCCCCCTTCCCCTTCTGCAAAATGAACGCCAAAAAAATTTTCATAACGGGTGCAAGTGGCTGTATCGGTCACTACATGGCCGAAACTTTGATTCAAGAAACAAACCACGAACTTTACCTCTTAGTTCGCAACCCCGAAAAATTAAAATTTGACTGGAAAGCCCGCCCCGGCATCAATATCATACAAGGCGATATGCGAGATATCGAGCAACACGCCGAACTTTTGCAAACAATTAATGTAGCAATTTTAGCTGCCACTGCTTGGGGAGGAACTCAAGAAGTGTTTGACGTTAACGTAACGAAAACTCTCCAGCTAATTCAACTACTTTCGCCACAGACTTGCCAACAAGTAATTTATTTTTCAACGGCCAGCATTCTCGGTAGAGACAACAATTTGCTTAAAGAAGCCGGGGAACTGGGGACAGATTATATTAGCTCAAAATACAACTGCATGGTGCATTTGTCAGCCTTGACAAATGTGCCTCCGATTACGGCACTTTACCCGACATTAGTATTGGGAGGAGACGCCGAAAAACCAGTCTCTCACTTGTCATCTGGCCTGCCACTTGTCGCAAAATGGATTGGTTTGATTCGCTGGTTTAAGGCAGATGGCAGTTTTCACTTCATCCACGGCGCAGATATTGCTAAAGTAGTTAATTATTTAGTTGAACATCCGCCGGCTTCCGATGAACCGCGACATTTTGTGCTAGGAAATCCGGCGATTACAGCTAACGAAGTGGTAGAACAAGCTTGCGAGTATTTGAATAAAAAGATATTTTTTCGGATAACTCTGTCACCTTGGCTGGCCGATTTCTTTATTTGGCTGTTCCGAATTCAAGTGGCTGCTTGGGATAGATTTTGCATCAGCTACCGCCATTTTACCTATCAAAATCTTGTGAATCCCGAAACCATAGGAATGCCGAGTTACTGCGGCACAGTTGCTGATATGTTAAAAACTAGCGGGATTCCCGATAAAAATAAAAAGTAGTCCGTACACTCCGCACCAATAATCGGACGGGCTAGAAGCCCATCCCACAAGAAAGATTGTGGGATGGGCTTCTAGCCCGTCCCTAATTATTTTGGCGCTTCTCAAATCCCATCCCACAAAAAACAATTTGTGGGATGGGCTTCTAGCCCATCCCTAATTCTTTATGCTATTGAAGTCTACTGTTTCAATTTCTTTTTTGCCTTAGTCCCATGCTTTTTAAATGCGATTATCGTCAATTAAGGGTCAAATACGATAAGATATCAGCATTTGCACACTTTAACAGGGAACTGCAAGCTAAAAATTGCGCTCAATTTGTTTGTCTTAGGGGGTGTCACCCCTCGCCAGATATTCGATCGAGTGCAAGATCGTAATTTTAGCCTTAACATTAAGTCTTGAGAGTCGATCGAACTCTCAAACACGCCAGCCCGATCGCAAGTTGTTTACTGATGTCAGAAACCTCAGCCTAAAGGCGTGAGGCTTGAAAGAGAAATCTAACAGGCCATTCTGACCAGACTAAGCTTTAAATAGCTACGTTATTTAGGTCACGACACCCGCTTGATGCGAAGCTAGTCCCTTGCTCTGTCGCTAGTGGTTAAACAGTCTTAAGGTCACGCTCGACAGTGCTGCTAGCCGGCGCAAGCCTTTATAACTTTGTCGAAGCTAACTTTCAGAAATGGGAGTTTGGGGCAACCATTCCCCAAAAATCGGAGAGGTTGCATAAAATTCCCTCTCCGACCCCGAAAGG
>NZ_JAUBTG010000132.1:0-1790 GCF_036702395.1 Microcoleus sp. D3_18_C2
AGTTAGGCTAACCGTCCCTGGATAGGAGAACCTACCCATTTAGGTTAAACGAATCGCACACCGGACATGATATAATATCATGTCCAGTCGAGCGATCGCGATTTTTGTAGGGGTTCCCCTCACCAACAATACCTGCCAATAATTGACCATCTCAAAAACCCGCCCCCACCGGGATATTATGGTTAATCGATCGGACATGATATTAGCGATCGTTCTGATACAACCGGATTCCATATTATCTACAAACCAGGTAGTCCAATTACTGTAAAATCCTGTTGAGTGATGAGATTAGCTGGCACACCTTTTAGGCTAGCTAAGATTTGATCCGTGTTGGCAATTTTGATAAAAGTTGTAGTGTTTTCTTCAACTATGCTGAGTCGATCGACCGTTAACCCTCCCGTCAAAATTAATAAATCTTCACCTTGCGTAAAATCAGCGATGACATCGCGGCCTTCTCCCGCAGTCAAGAAAAAGTAATCGCGCCCGCTTCCCCCTTGCAGCGTATCGTTTCCGAAGTCTCCCCTCAACCAGTCGTCGCCAATTCCCCCAATCAAAGTATCATCACCATTATCGCCGTAGAGAGTATCGCTACCGTCACCCCCGAACAATCGATCGGCATCTTCATTACCAAAAATTAAATCATTGCCACTACCGCCGCACAAATAATCTTTTTGACTGCTAGCATCCCTCGCGATATTGTCAATATCTCCGAAAATCGTATCCTCGCCATTGCCGCCGCAGATGGTGTCATTTCCCAACTCTCCAAACAGCAAATCATTGCCAGAATCACCGCAAATTATATCGTTATCTTTGCCGCCGTGTAAGGTATCATTGTCCTCGCCGCCAGAAAGAGTATCTTCGCTTTCTTGTCCGTATAAAACGTCGTTGCCATTATTGCCAAAAAGCAAATCTTTTCCTGTCAAGCCACCGTCAGACGCCTCAGAAGTGCCACCAAATAAACTGTCATTACCTTCATCGCCAAGTAGGGTATCGTTGCCTTTGTCGCCCCAAACTATGTCATTATCTTTGCCTGCGATCGCCACATCAGAATCTTTACCCGCATAAATAAGGTCATTCCCAGCGTGGCCGACGAGATAGTCGTTATTTTCGTTGCCAAATATGGTGTCGCTGTCTGCATCCGCGCCAACAGTAACTGGGCTAGCAAGGCCACCGTAAATATTGTCGCTGCCGAATAAGCCCTTTAGCCAGTCGCTGCCATTGAAACCGTTGATGATGTCATTAATATTGCTGCCGGTTAGAGTATCTTTACCGTCAGTACCGTTGAGGGTATTTTCAGGGATATTCGGGCCGGGAATGGAAGTGCGATCGGCTAAAGTAATTCGATCGCACATACAGTCTTCCGAAGCAGCAGGAATTAGCGCCGGTGTGGGGGTTTCTGTTGTTGGAGATGTGGTTTGGGCGATCGAATTGTCAGTTGCGATCGGTGTTTCCCCAGGTTTAGCCGTTGGGATTGGAGTTTCTCCAGATGTCGAAATTGGTGTCGGAATTGGCGTCGGAGTTTCCGCAGGCGTCGGAGTTTCCGCAGGAATTGGCGTCGGAATTGGCGTCGGAGTTTCCGCAGGCGTCGGAGTTTCCGCAGGAATTGGCGTCGGAATTGGCGTCGGAGTTTCCGCAGGCGTCGGAATGGGAGTTTCCGCAGGAATTGGCGTCGGTGTCGGAATTGGCGTCGCAGTGGAAATAGGCGTCGGAGTTGGAATTGGCGTCGGAGTTTCCGCAGGCGTCGGAATGGGAGTTTCCGCAGGAATTGGCGTCGGTGTCGGAATTGGCGT
>NZ_JAUBTG010000133.1:0-1706 GCF_036702395.1 Microcoleus sp. D3_18_C2
TTGCCCAAAAATAGCTCAAAACCTCTGCCCTAGTATTTTTGGGTATTTATACTCATTGCAAAAGTGACACGCTCCCTCTTTATGCTGTTCTGCATCGCGCATTCTAGAGTCTAATAGGCTTGGGATAAGAACAATCTGACTTCCTTTCACAAGTCTCTATATCCCAAAAATTAGTGAAATAAAATTCGTCTGAAAGCGCTAACCCAAGCGTATTGTTTTATAGTCTGAATTCACATTTTTTCCCTCCCATAACGAGTGCATTATACATCGACTGTAAAATTTACCCTCCTGGACGTAAAATCGGTTTAGACACTACCTGTAGTAAGATGCGTTTCGGCACACCCAGCCCGTTCAGGAGTGGTGAAGAAGTTTTTGAAACCCTGGAAATCTCGTAGCGGGCGATCGATCAATCTTCTTATTTTCAGAATTTAAACGCAATAAGCAACGTTTATTGCTAAGAACCAACGCCTGGGATAACACAACTGCGTTGATTGCACTCAGCCAGCGGGCTGGTTTCGGCACACCCTATCAGTAGAGTGTGTGTGTAAGCCCTAATTTAGATTCGTGAACTACCAGACGCTGACCACTTAGGCGGTACAGCGCTGGCTTCCTGATTCAACGGGGCGGGGCGTCTAGCAAAACCGAAGTTTTACCAGATCGACTTACATCCCCTCCACAGGCTGAAGCGCTAGTTCCTAACGCCAGCATCCGCAAGGCTTCATTTCTAATATTGATCGCTGCATTTACATCACGGTCATGGTGAGTGCCACAATGCTTACAAGTCCATGCCCTAATATCAAGAGCGAGATGATCAACTCGATTTAAGCAGACATGGCAAGTCTTTGAGCTAGGAAACCATCGATCGATCTCGATATAAGTTTTACCTTCACTTTCAGCCTTGTACTTGAGCATGGTGCAGAACATACCCCAGCCAGCGTCGCTAATCGATGAGGCTAGATTAGGATTTTTGACCATGCCTTTGACATTGAGATTTTCCACTGCAATAACTTGGTTTTCGTTTACTATCTTGCGGGATAGTTTATGTAGAAAATCTTCACGACATCTAGCAATTTTGGAGTGGACTTTTGCCACTGCCAATCTTGCTTTTTTACGGTTTTGACTACCCTTCTTTTTGCAAGACAACTTTTGCTGTTTGCGTTTTAGGTTCTTTTGGCGTTTGGCAAAATATCTAGGACGATCAAACTTTGAACCATCGCTAGTAATTGCCAAGTGAGTTAAGCCAACATCAACCCCAACAGCTTTGTCAATTGGCAGTGATTTGGGATGAGATTTACCATCATTAATCAGAACGGAAGCAAAGTATTTACCGTCGGAATTGCGAGATACGGTGACAGTTTTAATGCCCCCTTCAAAGCTTCTATGAAGCCGACAATGTACTAATCCAATCTTAGGTAAATTGAGAGAGTTGCCTTCAAACTTGACATTTTGAGGATAGCTAATTGACTGCCTACCATGCTTCGATTTGAATTTGGGCAACATTGCCCTCTTGTCAAAGAAGTTTTTGTAGGCAGTGGATAGATTCAAAGCTACTACTTGCAAACACTGGGAATATGGTTCTTTTAACCATTCATATTCTTTTTTGAGTGCAGGAAGTAAGCCTTGTATATACAGGGCGAACGCATCTAAACTTTATGTTAACATAATCTGGTATATTAGAGAAGAATTATTGAGTACCTACCAAACAT
>NZ_JAUBTG010000134.1:0-1522 GCF_036702395.1 Microcoleus sp. D3_18_C2
AACCGAAACAATCATAGATGCTTTGCACACTCAAATTCAGTCACCCGTAAAAAAAAACCAAGAACTTATCGAAACCTCAGGGTAAGAGCATCTTAATCAGGCTTGACACAAGCACTTGAGAATCTGCATCATATAGTCATCATTCATCGCCGCTCGTTTCTTTTTTTGTCGCAAACTACGTCGGAGAGTCGTTTCTTGATTGATGGCATTAAGTGCCATTCGTCTTAGAAGAGCCAAGTTTTGAGGGCTGTTTAACGACAGAATGCGACATTGGTCTTCATTAAAAGTGACATCTAAAGTCCAATGAACTTGGTTTTCAATCCCCCAATGTTGACGAATTACACGACCATTAAGCTGAGCATCCACTGGTAAAGAACTTAGGTAAAACTGTACCTCTTGAGTCGTTTTGTTCCAAAGATGACGGACTCGTTCTACACAAACAATAGTCTGAATGTCAGTCCATTGTTCTTGTTTATAAAGTCCTCCTAATGCCGCCACTGGCACCGCCCAAACTTTTCTAATTTCGACGCGATGATGTCCCTTTTCTGTGCGGGAATCCTGACTCACTTCAATTCCCTCAAACTGTTGAGATTTCGCCATATCAAACCAGGTTTTAACTTGATTATAAAGAGTTGGATGATTACTTTTTAAGGTGACTACATAATCGGCTTTTTTCTGACGAATCAACCGAAGAATCTCGGTTTGTGTCCCCATCGCATCAATCGTAATAATGGCTCCGGTGATGTCAATTAATTCCAACAATGCCGGGAGCGCTGTGATTTCATTTGAATGGTCTTCAACTTTGACTTGTCCCAAAACTAACCGATGTTCACTCGCCCATGCCGTCACTAAATGTAAGTTTTTTACCCCTTTTTGTCGGTCATAAGACCCTCTCAGACTTTTGCCATCAATCGGGATCACTTCTTGAGCAACTGACCCGATTAATTGTTTCATCCACTGAGCTAATTTTTGCTCTAAAATTTTTGGCTCTAGCTTTTCAAAGACCCGACGGAATGTATCGTCACTTGGGATGCCATTGGGTAACTTTAAAAACTTTTGTAACCAGGTAAACTTACTGATTCCATAATTTTCCATGTCTTCCCACCCATCCGCTCCGGCTATCACAGCTAATAAGGCAATGACGAGAATATCTTTGAGTAAGTGGTGTTTGGTTCGCTCCACTCTTGGATCTGGTACGTCATCAAAATAATTTGAAAAGCCAGCTTGTAAATCTTCCATAGAGATGGGTTTTGGCTTGTTGAACTCTTGGGATTTTGCCGTTGGCTTGGAAGGAGCGAATCCTTTACTCATGCCCATAAACTTTTCCTTACCTTGATGACTTAGCTTTTGAGGCATTATAGAACCGTTAATGACGAGCGGGCTACCTGTGTATTTTGTTTGTTTTGTCAAGTACAATTTATACCAAATTAGATGAGCTTACCCTGATCGAAACCTAGCCAGAAAAGAATACTTGACAGTAGCAAAGAAACGAAGATCATCACTAAAAGAACGAAGAAAAGCG
>NZ_JAUBTG010000135.1:0-1345 GCF_036702395.1 Microcoleus sp. D3_18_C2
GGATGTAAGTCGATCTGGTAAAACTTCGGTTTTGTTGGACGCCCCGCCCCGTTGAATCAGGAAGCCAGCGCTGTACCACTTAAGTGGTCAGCGTCTGGTAGTTCACGACAAAGTTAAAAATTTGTGTGTGGGGGAAAGCATGGATTCCTTAAAAGGGCGAGATTTATTAAGTCTGGCAGATTTAAGCATTGACGAATTAAATTATTTGCTGGATCTAGCAGCCAGTTTAAAATCGGGAATGGTCAAGCTGAAACGCAATAAAGTTCTCGGCTTGTTATTTTCCAAAGCTTCAACGCGAACGCGGGTAAGTTTTACGGTAGCAATGTATAAATTGGGAGGGCAAGTGATTGACCTCAATCCCAACGTTACACAAGTCAGCCGCGGGGAACCTTTGGTAGATACAGCCAGGGTTTTAGACAGATATTTAGACATTTTGGCGATTCGGACGTTCGAGCAAAAGGACTTAGCAACTTTTGCTAATTATGCGAAAATTCCTGTGATTAATGCGTTGACAGATGACGAACACCCATGTCAAGTTCTGGCGGATTTAATGACAGTAAAAGAGTGTTTTGGCAAGCTAGAAGGATTGACCCTGACTTATTTGGGCGATGGCAATAATATGGCTAATTCGCTGATGTTGGGCTGTGCAATGACGGGAATGAATGTAAGAATTGCTTGCCCTCAAGATTTCGGGCCCAATGCTGAGATAGTGGAAAAAGCTAAGAATATTGCTCAGGGAAAAACCGAAGTTACGGTGACGACGGACGCAGAAGCTGCTGTGAAGAATGCTCAAGTGATTTATACTGATGTTTGGGCGAGTATGGGACAGGAAGAGGAAGCAAAAATCAGAATTCCTTTGTTTGAACCCTATCAGGTAAATGAACAATTGCTGAAGTTAGCCGATAAGAATGCAATTGTATTGCACTGTTTGCCCGCACACCGGGATGAAGAGATTACCGATGCAGTGATAGAAGGCAGTCAATCGCGCGTTTGGGATCAGGCAGAAAATCGGATGCACGCTCAGCAAGCTTTGCTCGCAAGCATTCTGGAAAGCGATTAGGTTTGTAGTAACGACTTCAGTCCTTAAAGATGTTGTCAGTAAATATGTCGCCATTTCGCCAGTCCGCCAGGGGTTTAAACCCCTGGCTCAAAGCTTAAGTCGGTTTTAACCGACTGCGACTATTAGATTTATTGTATCGATTTTTTAGGCGAATAAAATTGCCGATGAATTCAAAATAGTTGGCGGTTTTACAAACAGATTAAATACTCAGGGTAAGAGCATCTCAATCATGCTTGACAAAAGCACTTGAGAATTTGCATCATATAGTCATTGTTCATCGCAGCC
>NZ_JAUBTG010000136.1:0-1229 GCF_036702395.1 Microcoleus sp. D3_18_C2
GGGAGCGTGTCACTTTTGCAATGAGTATAAATACCCAAAAATACTAGGGCAGAGGTTTTGAGCTATTTTTGGGCAAAATCGGCGATAATAATGATGTCTTAATTAATGGCGATTGAACTATGACGGACGAAGAGCAACAGGCGATTCAAACACATGTAGAAGCTATTTCGGCAATTCTGTATGCTGATTGTGACCCGGAATCTTTGAAAACATTAGAAGATATCGAGCTCACGGTTAAAGATAAGGTGTTAACTCATGTGACACCGCAAATCGGAATTTTTTTATCTACTCAGCTAGTGGCACAAAAGCAGGAAGGGTAAAGAAATTAAAAAGTACATTAGGTGATTTAAGCATCACCCAAAAGCAAGCAGATAAACTAGGGTGTGGGAGCGGGAGTAGATTGAGTCCACATTTAGAAAACTGTTGTTTAAGACTGAGTGCTAATGTTGCATATCAACATGCAGCCAAAGATATTGAATATATAACAGGGATTACGGTTCCAGCCAAGACACAACAAAGATTAGTACATTATCAAAAATTTGAGCAGCCTTACGCAACAGCAGATATTACCGAGTTAAGTGCAGACGGTGGAAAAGCACGATTGATAACACCATTCGGAGAAAAATCTGAGTGGAAAGACTATAAAGCAATTGTGTCGGAAGCAGGCATAGTAGCCAGCTTCGATCGAAATGACATCATTATTGATTGGGCAAATAAACAACCACTAGCCAAACCAGTAACTTGTCTAGCTGATGGACATGATGGTGTATGGAATATATTTAAAGAAATTAGTTGTCAACAGGACAGAAGAGAAATTCTAGATTGGTATCATTTGAATGAAAATCTTCAGAAGGTGGGGGGTTCAATTAAGCGATTGAAGCAAGCCGAAACATACTTATGGCAAGGAAATGTAAAAAGTGCAATAGCACTATTCATACAATTGAAGAAAAAGCCAGCAGTTAATTTTTGTAAGTATTTAGAAAAGCATAAAGAAAGAATTATTAATTACGAAGTTTTCCAGAGAAATGACATCTGTTCGATTGGTTCTGGGGCAGTAGAATCAGGAATTAAGCAAATAGGTAGAAGAATTAAAATATCTGGAGCAAGTTGGAAATCAGAACATATTGGGCAGGTATTGGCTCATCGATGTGCTTACTTAAATGGCTTAATTGGTAGACCGCCAAAAACTGCACAAGTATAAATACTTATTGCAAAAGTGACATGCTCCC
>NZ_JAUBTG010000137.1:0-1190 GCF_036702395.1 Microcoleus sp. D3_18_C2
TAAGTAGGTCGGTATAAAAAAACAAAGGTAAGTAAAGAAATGTTAACAACTAGAATTGGAACTGAATTTAAAGCGATTAGTTGTATAATTTCCTCGTCGCCCTCTCGCTTCAATTCCATCCATTACTGCGTAGGCAAGAGCGAGTTCATCTTCAAACATTTTTCCGACCAGTTCATGATTTTTAAGTTGTTGCCATTCCAGTTCAATCTTGTTCATTTCTGAACAGTATTTAGGGAGAAAGAAAATATACAATCCCTGGCTTTCCCACTGAGACCATTTTTGTTGGACATCCAGGGATTTGTGTATGGGACCATTATCTTGAATTATCACTCTGATCCGTCCAGTTAATTTCATTTCCAGCTCAGCTTGTTGTGCTTCATTTTCCATCATAGTGATATATGATTTGCTGCTAAAACTCCCGACCGCCAACCCATACGCGAAACTGACACACGGCTGTAGCAAGCCTAAAATACTAAGTCTTCGACCCCTTCGTTTCGTTTGCTCTAGCCGTTTTTGCGCTCCAATTGGGTAATAGGTATATCCAGTGGAACTCCACAAGCAAAAACCTGATTCATCCAGATATTTCAGATCGATTTCTCCCGCCGCCGCTGCCAACTCTAACATATCTTGATCTGCCTGTTTTATCGAGCGTTGTAATGGGTCTTGTTTGTCTTTATGGCTTGGTCGGGTTCGTTTCCAAATAATCTTTTTTTTTTGAGGATGCGTCTTAATCTGTCAGGGCTTAATTTGACGCCGCGTTCCTGTTCTAATTTTTGAGCAAGTTGACGACTATTATATCTGCGTGGTTCATTTTTGAGACATTCTTCTAGATGAACAATGTCTGATTCTTTCCATTTGGGTTTGACCCCTCTGCCTTTGGTTGACCATAATCCTGCCAAACCCATTTTCACCCACCGATGAATTACTTCTCTAATTGTTTGCTCTCTACACTTAAAATGAGCTGCTATCTCCTCTACATAACATCCCTGGGAGTTCAATCTAATAATTTGTGCTCGATCTTTTACTTTTTGAGGTACTGTTGTTGCTGTCCTCAATTCAAATAGTGTTCGGTCTTCTTCTTCATTGAGAAATACTCTTAAACGTGCGCCCATATTTGTTGATTTTGTAAATCAAATCTTGAGTGTTTACTTATCTTAACATGATTTGGTTTTTTTACGCCTACCTACTTA